>JBBKVN010000101.1:0-11452 GCA_037968455.1 Rhodoferax sp. | reverse complement strand
AGGTGGGGGTGGAGGCGGCATTGGAGAGATTGACCGTGAACACAGCGGCCAAGCCTTCAGCGACCGTGACGTTGTTGATGGCGGCATTGGTGTCGCCGACGTGGGTGATGGTGGGGGTTGGGAGCCCAGTGAGCGCAGCTTGCTCCGACCCGGTAAAGAGGAGCAGGTCACGGTCAACCTGAAGATCCGCCCGCTCCAGTGACAAAGAAGAAAGACTTTCTTGAATTCGCAGAACCCGCACAAAACTGTGTGATTCGCTGGATTGCCCGCCCGCGAGGCCCGCTGCCGTCGGGTCAAGTTCAAGAGAAAGGTCACCGGTGCCTGCCAGCGTTTTGGCGATCTCGGCCGCCCCACTATTCAAGTCGGTGATCGCTGCATCTGTTTTGTCGGTTGGGTCAGTGCCGAGGAGACTCCCCTCAATCAACAATTCCCGACCCGATGTCAGGACAAGAGGCTGTCCGTTGGGTAGCGCGAGCTCGAGTCGAGTGCCATCCTCTGTAATGATCTTTTGGCCTTCTTGAACCTCGTCGCCCACCTGTAGCGCCTTGCGGACACCTTCAGCATTGACCACCCAAGCCTTGCCTTGCAAAATTACGACGATGCCACGTGCTTGCGCTGAGACTTGATTGTTGGCCATGAGGGTGCTCCAGAATGCAGTAAAGGTAGATTTACTGAATTTAGAGCTAAGTGTGGCCGGTGGCTATTGTCCTCAGGTACAGGTTTGACGCGCTTTTGGCTAGTGAATGCCGTGCACTCGCAATGCCAGTTGGAGTCGATCCGTGACATTCAATTTCTCAAATGTTGCGCCAAGGTGCGCTTTGACTGTTCTTTCAGAGATATGGCAGTTCAGCGCAATCTGTTGATTGGAGGCGCCATTGGCAGCTAGGACGGCGATTTCTTTTTCTCGGGTTGTCAGCTTTTCTGCCCATTGCTCATCTGGCTTGGTACTGATTTTTCCCGCACTTTCTGCTCCATGGATGAGCCGTCGCATCAGTGATTTGCCGATCCATACGTGCCCAGCTTCGACAACTTGCCTCACTTGTTGCAGCGTTTGCGCATCTGAAAAGGCATGACAAAAGGCAGCGAAACCTGCATCCAGGGCATGAATGGCTTCGCTATCTGACGGAGAGGAGCTGGCGGCAATCAGCCGGACTTTTTGATCTCCCATCAGGCGAGCCCAACGCAGGTCGCTCCAAATGGGCAACTCCGGCAAGGCCAAATCAATCCAGACGAGGCATTCTTGCGTCGGGTGAAATTTCTCCAAGCTGCTGTAGTTGTCCATGACGAGGGTTTTACTGTCCACCAGCGCGTTTTTCCAATGGGCGACTAGCCCGGCGTCATGACTGACCAATACGGATTTCAGTAGGGAGCTCATCTCTCGGTCAATGCCTTTGCTTTGGCTCTCAGAATGGGCTTCATCAAGTACGTCAGCACTGATTTCTTTCCGGTGAGGATATCAACCTCCGCCACCATGCCGGGAATGATTGGGAATTTTTGCGGGCCAATGGTCGTTGCCAATGTGCTGACTTTGACCAGAAAAAATGCATTGCCCTTTTCGTCAACCACGCTGTCAGCACTAATACTGTTCAAAGTGGCTTCAAGCCCCCCGTAGATCGCGAAGTCATAGGCAGTGAACTTGACCAGTGCTTTTTGACCCGGCCTCAGAAACGCGATGTCTCTTGGAGATACTCTCGCCTCCAATATCAGTGCGTCGTCAGACGGAACGACCTCAATGAGGTCCTTGCCAGGTTGAACAACGCCGCCAATCGTATTCACTTTGAGCTGCTTGATGGTGCCGTTGACCGGCGAGCGAATATCAGTTTGTTTGACCCGGTCCTCAAGCGCCGCGCTTCCCTCTGAAAGTGCGCTAATTTTGGCATTGGTTTCACTTAGTTCTGATCGGGCATTATTTCGGAAGGCGAGTTCGACCTCCTGCATCTTCCGACTGGCCTCCGCAACTGCCGATTCCAATCGGGGAATGTCGGAGTTGGCGCTATCCCGTTCACCCCTATAGCGTGCAACATCTCGCTCCAGTCGAAGTAACTCAACGTCAGACACCGCGCCTGTTTTGGCGAGTGGCCGCGTCATTTCGAGCTCTCTTGCCGTCAGCGTGAAGCTCTGCGCGGCTTGCTCTCGGCGCGCCCTGACGGAGATAAGTTCTTGGGCACGTTGTAACGATTGTTGACGAGCAACGCCAATACCGGCCTCCAACTCTGATTGGCGGGCCTCGAAAAGCGCCCGCTCCTGCGCCACAATTTCAGGCGCTTCTTTGACTACTTCCGCCGGTGGATTGAATCTGGAGCCATCCGACAAAGCCCGCAAACGCGTGGCTTTCGCCAGCAGGGCCAGATATTGCGATTGGTTTTCGCGAAGCGAGGACACCATTCGTGTTGGGTCAACCTTCAGCAGCAAATCTCCCATTTTGACGACTTGCCCCTCGCGAACCAATATCTCGGACACGATGCCGCCGTCCATGGTCTGAAGGATTTGAATTTGACTGGATGGAATCACCTTGCCTTCCCCGCGAGTCACTTCATCCATGGTCGCAAAACCGGCCCAAACGATTAAGGCGAAGACCGCAAAAAAGCTGAGCCAGACCAAGGCGCGGGCCCCGCTGGGTGTTTGCTCGGCGATCGCCCAGTCTGCGTCGGCGTCGAAATCCCCATCATCTTGTTTGTGCTTTAGCGCGCCCATCACACGGTCCATGAGCCCGGAGCAAAGACGATAGAACCTGCCCGTCAATTGATAGGTCCCTGCCGGTTTTGACGAGGGTTCCATCAGGCCGCCTTTCCGATTCTGCCGCTTTGCAGGGCTTCCACCACTTGGGATTTGGGACCATCGGCCATGATCTGACCGTTGTCAATCACAATCATCCGCTCAATCAGGTCAAGCAAAGAGGTGCGGTGAGTGACCAGCACAACGGTCTTGCCTGCTGTAAAGCGGGCGAGTCGCGCTTTGAGGGCTGCTTCGCTTTGGTGGTCCATGGCACTGCTGGGTTCGTCGAGCAGCAGAATGGGGGAATCATTGAGTACAGCGCGGGCAATGCCCACCGCCTGGCGTTGACCTCCCGACAAAGACTCGCCCCGCTCACCAATGGCCATGTCAAACCCTCGCGGATGCCGATTGGCAAAATCCGTCACGCCAGCAAGTTCTGAGGCGGCCAGAATGTCTTGGTCACTGGCGAATGGTGCGCCCAGCGCAATATTTTCTTTCAGCGTGCCATAAAAGAGGCTGATGTCTTGAGAGACGAAACCCGCCGCTCTGCGAAGCTCGGCGGGATCGATCTGGCGCATGTCAATACCATCGATCAGAATCGCGCCTTCGGTGGGTTGATGCAATCCAAGTATCAGGCGCTGAATGGTCGACTTGCCGGAGCCAACGCGCCCGATGAACGCGACTCTCTCTCCTGCACCAATCTTGAAAGAGACATTGCTCAGCGCGCCTTGTTGCTGGCCGGGGTAGGTGAAACTGACATTTCTAAATTCAATGGTGCCTTGAAAGGACGCTCGGTGCAGAAACGACGCGTCTTTGGCCCGTTCGGGCTCGGTCTTCATATGCTGCTCCACCGAAGCTAAACCGTTTTTGGCATGGTGAAATTGCATCAAAAGGCCTGCCACTTGGCCAAACGGCGCCATGGCGCGACCGGCCAGCATGGACGCCGCAATGATGGCGCCCATGCTGATCTGATTTTCCATGAGCAAGTAAACCCCGACCACCAGCACGCTGACCGACACCAGCTGCTGCAAGGTCTGGGCCAAGTTCATGATGACGGCGGAAAGGAGTTTTAGTTTGGTGCCGTTCTGCGCCAGAAAAACCGTGGAGTGCTCCCATTTACGCTGAAAGCCGCTCTCCGCCACCATGAACTTGATCGTTTCAATGCCAACCAGGCTTTCAACCAGCGTGGCGTTGCGTTGCGAGGTGGCGCGTTGTGTGATCTCAACCAACTCCTGCATTTTTTGCTGAACAACCAGAGACGCAATCAACAAAATAGCGATGCACACCACGGGCGGCACCAATAGCCACGGTGATATCCAGGCCAGCGCAAAGAAAAACAGGAATACAAAGGGGAGATCAATGATCGTGGTGATTGAGGCGGACGCCACGAAGTCCCGAACTGATTCAAATGCCCGCAGGTTGGCCGCAAACGAGCCCACGGAGGCCGGCCTGTCGGCCATGCGCAGCCCCAGAACGCGCTCCATGATCTTGGCGGAGAGGGTTACATCGACCCGCTTGCCGGCGACATCCAGTATGTAGGAGCGGGTGATACGCAGACCCGCATCGAACAAAACCATCAACAAGACCCCAACCGCCAGCACCCACAGGGTTTCTTCAGCGCGGTTCGGCACCACCCGGTCGTACACCGTCATGGTGAACAGCGGCATTCCGAGCGCAAAAATGTTGATCAGCAGCGCCGCCAAAAGACTGTCCCGGTAGAGCCGCCAGTTCTGCAGCACCACCCCCCAAAACCAATGACGTGACTTGATTTGGCCCGTCTCCGGCGTTCTCGGGTCAAAGTTGAAAATAGGGCGGACAAAAAAGACGATTCCGGCATAAATATCTGCCAATGCCTCTTTGGTCAACGTGTCGGCAGACTCTCCGTTCTCCGGAAAACGCACTCTTGCGTCCCCATTGGGCAACCAGTCCAGCAACAGGCAGGCTTGCTTGTCCTTCAGCAACAAAATCGCTGGCAAGAGGCCGGGGCGCAGCTCGTTCAGTGACCTGCGCGCGAGTCGGGCCGTCATCTCTGCCCGAGCGGCCGCCCGTGGCAATAAGCCCGGCGTGATCAGGTTGTCTTCCAGCGGCAAGCCCGCTGACAGGGCTTGCGGCGTGGTGGCGATGCCATAAATCCGGGCAATGGCGACCACGCAGTCCAGCAGCGGATCAAAGTGTGCGCTGTGCTCACCAACCCGCCAAGGGTTGGCGTCCAGGTCGGGTAGGCTGGTCGGAAGGGTGTCGGGCATCGTGAAGGGAAGCGGGTGTTGCTGGCGGTTTACAAAACGCCTTGATCGTTCTCGAGCAAGTCAAGCGAGCCTTGCATGCGATTGCGCAGACCTTTTCGAAGCATCAGCTTCTTTTGCACTGCTGCGGGCAAGTCTGTGTGACGGATCACGTTTTTTTGAATCAAAGTGTCGATCAAGTCTTCAATCACGCGCACAAATTCGGCGTCCGATGCGTCAAGTGCCGGTTCGGCCGAGCGGGCGTGCAGAAACAGGTGGACCTCTGGATCCTGCTCGTCCAAAAATTCGCTGTTGGGCAGGGGTTGTCGACTCAGGGCCTGAATGGACCCGTCAGCATTTCGAGTGGCATGAAACATGGGCTTGATCCGAATGTGAGTGCGCTGTAAACGCGGTATCTGTATCTGTCTATATCGGCATCCCGCGCCCTATCTGTAACTGGGTGCGCCTGATGGTAGCAGCGAGCATTTCGTGATCGGCGTTCGCGTCACCAAAAAAATCACAAAGTCACCCGGTTGCTTGTACTGGTGGGGGTATGCATATATACTGCGCATAGTATTAAAAGAGGTGCCTATGCTTTCACTCAATTACTTCAAACCCTTGCGACCGCTACTGTGCGTTCGGCACGTGTTGCTTGGGATGGGAGTCTTGGTCGCCACCGTTGCCGCCGCGCAAGGCGGTGTCCAGGTGCCGACTGTGGCGGCCCAGGTGCAGTCCGTCGGCGCCGGCTTTGAGTTGGACGGCGTCATTGAGCCCGTCAAGCAAAGCATCATTTCCGCCCAGGCGGGCGGGCGCATCGGTTCGATGCTGGTGAAGGCGGGCGACAAGGTGAAAGCGGGTCAGTTGCTGGCCACCATTGATGATCGGGAGGCCCTCACCGGGGTGGAGCGCAGTCAGGCCCAAGTGGCCCAGGCACAGGCTGAGTTGCGCAACGCTCAGGCCCAATTTGATCGCACCCGTGATTTGCAAAGCAAAGGCTTCGTCAGCGCAGCGGCGCTGGATACCGCCGACTCACAATTAAAGAGCGCCAAGGCGGGGCGCGACCAGGCCGGTGCGGGCGCCAAGCAGTCTGCGTTGGCGCAGGGTTTCACTCGCGTGAGCGCGCCGTTCGATGGTTGGGTGCTGCAGACGCAGGCCGAGGCGGGCGACTTGGCAGTGCCTGGCAAGCCACTTTTGACGATTTATGCCCCTGAGCCACTGCGCGCGGTGGTGCAGGTGCCGGTGTCACGGTCGGCGGCCGCGCAAGCCGCCGGCGCAGTGGAGGTGGCGGTGCCCGGCGCCGACGGCGGCCTTCAGTGGATTCGCCCGGCGTCGCGCAGCAGCGTACCAACGGCAGATCCGGTGTCGCAAACCATCGAGTGGCGGCTGGCTCTGTCGCCAGAGGCGGGCAAGGCATTTCTGCCGGGCCAACAGGTCCGGGTGCGTTTTGCCTCGGGTCAGCAAGAGCGAATGGTCGTGCCGCAGGCCGCCGTTCTGCGTC
Source organism: Rhodoferax sp. (assembly GCA_037968455.1). GTDB lineage: Bacteria > Pseudomonadota > Gammaproteobacteria > Burkholderiales > Burkholderiaceae_C > Rhodoferax. The sequence goes on along the minus strand of JBBKVN010000101.1, from coordinate 5,017 downwards.
GTGGCGAACTCACTGCCGTCTATGTTGTCTCAGGCACCCAATTCGTCCTCAAAGCAATCCGTCTGGGAGCCGATCAAGGGCAGGCCGGCGTGGCGGTTTTGGCCGGTTTGACAGCGGGCGATCGCGTGGCGCTGGACCCGGTGAAAGCCGGTTTGGCAGGCGCACAACCCCTTGCCGCGCAGTGAGGTGGCTATGAAAGAAACCACGTCTTTGGGTGTCTCGGGCCGCTTGGCTGCTGCGTTTCAGTCCAATGCGCTGACCCCGCTTCTTGCCATCGTGGCCCTGTTGCTGGGTTTGTTCGCTGTGATGGTGACCCCGCGTGAGGAAGAGCCACAAATCAACGTCACCATGGCCAATGTGCTGATTCCTTTTCCCGGGGCCAGCAGTGTGGACGTGCAGAACATGGTGGCGCGCCCGGCTGAGCAAGCCTTGAGCCAGATTGCGGGCATTGAGCACACCTACTCAGTCGCTCGCCCTGGTATGGCTGTGTTGACGGTTCAGTTTCAGGTAGGGGTACCGCGCACGGAAGCCTTGGTGCGCTTGTACGACGTACTCAATGCCAACCAGGATTGGTTGCCCCGTGACTTAGGCACGCTGACACCGATTGTGAAACCCAAAGGCATTGACGACGTGCCGGTGCTGGGTGTCACGCTTTGGAGCCGTGACGCGGCTTCCGGCTCAGAGCTGGAGCGCGTGGCGCATGCGGTGGAGAGTGAGCTCAAAGCCGTGGCCGGCACCCGTGAGGTGCAAACCATTGGCGGCCCCGGACGGGCGGTGTATGTGTGGCTCGACCCGGTTCGCCTGCGTGAACGCGGTGTGGACGTGCTGGCGCTGAGACAGGCGTTGGCGGCGTCCAATGCTGCCATGCCTTCGGGTTCCGTGCTGGACGCCAGTGGCGCCTCGCCCCAGATGCTCAGCGTGGTGACGGGTGAATTTCTGCGATCCGAGCAAGATGTGGGTGATCTGGTGGTCGGCGTCAGCAAGGGTCTTCCGGTGTACCTGCGTGAAGTCGCCCGCATCGAGACGGGCGCGCAACTGCCCCAGCGGTATGTGTGGTTCACGCCTGGCGTGGGCACTGTGAGCGATGAAGCCGCAGCGTCGGCGCCCGCCGGCAGCGTGTTCCCGGCAGTGACGATCACTGTGACCAAGAAGCCCGGCGAAAACGCGGTCGATGTGTCCCGCGCGGTGCGAGACCGCATTGCCACGCTCAGCAACACCGTGATTCCCTCCACCATTGAGACCACCATCACCCGCGACTACGGTGAAACCGCCGCAGAAAAAGCCAATAAGCTGATTCAAAAGCTCGCCTTTGCCACGGGTTCCGTCATTCTGCTGGTTGGCTTTGCCCTGGGGCGGCGAGAGGCCATGATTGTCGGCGCCGCCGTGATCTTGACCCTCACCGCAACCTTGTTTGCGTCCTGGGCCTGGGGGTTCACTCTCAACCGTGTGTCGCTGTTTGCGCTGATTTTCTCAATCGGCATCCTGGTGGATGACGCCATCGTGGTGGTGGAGAACATCCACCGCCATCAGCAACTCACGCCGCAGGCCACCCTCAAAGAAATCATTCCCCGCGCGGTGGACGAGGTCGGTGGCCCCACCATTTTGGCCACCTTGACGGTGATCGCCGCCTTGTTGCCCATGGCCTTTGTCTCCGGCTTGATGGGACCGTACATGAGCCCAATTCCGATCAACTCCAGTCTGGGCATGGCCTTGTCACTGGCCATTGCGTTCACCGTCACCCCCTGGCTGGCGCTGAAGTTAATGAAGCCCCACGGCCACACACTGGACGAGCATGCCGCGCCCAAAGGCTTGGGCCCCAAGCTGCAAACCCTGTTTACCCGCGTGCTGACGCCGTTTTTGGAAAGCGCGCGCAAACGCTGGTTGCTGCTACTCGGCATTCTGGTGGCGCTCATGCTGTCGGTTGGGCTGGCGCTGGTGCAGTGGGTCGTCATGAAGATGCTGCCTTTTGACAACAAGAGCGAATTTCAGGTTGTGGTGGAAATGCCCGCTGGCACGCCGTTGGAAAACACCGCCGCTACCCTGCATGAACTCGGCGCCTTTTTGGCCCAACAGCCCGAGGTGCTGAACCTGCAGGCCTACGCCGGCACCGCATCCCCCATCACTTTCAACGGTCTAGTACGCCAGTACTACCTGCGGGCCGATGCCGACCAAGGCGACTTGCAGGTGAACCTCGTGGACAAAGCGCACCGCTCGGAGAAGAGCCACGTCATCGCCCAGCGCCTGCGGCCTGAGCTGGAGAAGATCGGCGAGCGCCACCAAGCCATCATCAAGGTAGTGGAAGTGCCCCCCGGCCCGCCCGTCATGTCGCCCTTGGTGGCCGAGGTCTATGGCCCCGATGAAGCCGGCCGTCAGGCCCTGGCCGGTCGCATTGCCAACGCGTTTTCACAAACCCCCGATATCGTGGGTGTGGACACCTCGGTCAAAGAGAACGCCCCCCGCGCCTACCTGCGGGTGCGCCGCCAGCGCGCCGAGTCGCTGGGCATTCCCGTCTCTGCGGTAGCCCAGACGGCGGCCATGGCCCTGTCCGGCGTTGATGCCACTTACCTGCATGACGGGCAGTCCAAATATCCCGTGCCGGTTCGCCTTCAATTGCCGCTGGCCTCGCAAGTTGGGCTGGATGCCTTGCTGGCACTGCCTATGCGCGCGGCCAATGGCCAGATGGTGCCTTTGTCCGAGCTGGTGCAGGTGGAGCGAGGCATCATCGACAAGCCGCTCTTTACCAAAGACCTGCAAGGCGTGAGCTACGTGTTTGGCGACATGGCCGGCAAGCTGGACTCGCCGTTGTATGGCCTCTTTGCCATTCGCGACAAGATGGCTGAGGCTGCCTTGCCCGGCACCGGGCAAATGGGCGAGTACTGGATTCGTCAACCGACCGATCACTACCGCCAGTACGCCACCAAGTGGGACGGCGAGTGGCAAATCACGTTTGAGACCTTCCGCGACATGGGCGCTGCCTACGCCGTGGGCCTGATCCTGATTTACCTGCTGGTGGTGGCACAGTTCCGCAGCTACCTCACGCCGCTGGTCATCATGGCGCCGATTCCGCTGACCATCATTGGCGTCATGCCCGGCCACGCCCTGACCGGCGCGCAGTTCACCGCCACGTCCATGATTGGCATGATCGCGCTGGCCGGCATCATCGTGCGCAACTCCATTCTGTTGGTCGACTTCATTGAGTTGCAGGTCCGCCAGGGCATGGCGTTCAAAGACGCCGTGGTGCAGTCCGCTGCGGTCCGGGCCCAGCCGATTGCGTTGACCGGGCTGGCCGCCATGATTGGCGCCTTCTTTATTCTGGACGACCCCATCTTCAACGGCTTGGCCGTGACGCTGATTTTCGGCATTCTGGTGTCCACCCTGCTCACGCTGGTGGTGATTCCGGTGCTGTATTTCGCCTTGTTCCACAAGCGCGTGGCATCGCGCGCAGACGCGAATTCGTTCCCTGTCGATCCCGTTTGAAGTTAACCATCCTTATAGGAGTATTTTCATGACCGTTCAACGCTACATCCTTGTTTTTGCCGGCCTCTTCATCATGATTTCCCTCGCGCTCGGCGTTGAGGGCAGCCCGCTGTTTGTCAGCAAATGGGCACTGGCCTTTACCGCCTTTGTGGGCGCCAACCTGTTTCAGTCTGGGTTCACCAGTTTCTGCCCCTTGGGCATCGTTCTCAAGAAACTGGGTGTGCCCGAGTCGAAAATCGGCTGCGCCAACTGATATTTACCTGGCCCGTGGCTTAGTGCTCCGGCGTTTTCACCGTTAAAGGATTCTTCATGAGCGAAACCAACGTCCACGTCCAGTTAAAGCAAAAACAGGACTACCAGTTTGACATTCACTTTGGCGGCGATGTGCCCGCGGTCATGGGTGATGAACCCGCCCCACTGGGCGCGGGACTGGGCCCTTCGCCGGTTCAAATGCTGGCCGCGTCCGTGGGCAACTGCCTGTCGGACTCGCTGCTGTTTGCCCTGCGCAAATTCAAACAGGCGCCTGAGCCCCTGTCCTGCGATGTGCACGCCGAAGTCGGCCGTAACGCTGAAGGGCGCTTGCGCGTGCTGGAAGTCAAGGCCGTGCTGACGCTGGGTGTGCCGGCCGCCTCGCTGGAGCACCTGGACCGCGTGCTGAGCACGTTTGAGACCTACTGCACCGTGACCCAAAGCGTGGGCCAGGGGATTGCCGTGGTGGTTGAGGTGGTGGACGCCTTGGGCCAAAAACTTAAGTAATCGACTCTTTGGAGGAGTAAAAATGACTGCACTGATCAACGCCGCTTCGAGAACCGATGTGCTCAACCGACTGCGACGGGCCGAAGGCCAAATTCGCGGCATTCACCGCATGGTGGAAGAGGGCGAAAGCTGCCTCAAAATCGGCCAGCAGTTCTCAGCCGTGCGCAAAGCCCTGGACAGCACCTACCTGCGCATGACCGTGTGCTTCATGGAGCAAGAGCTGGAAAACTGCCTGAAACCCGACGAGGCTCAACAAGCCAAGCTGGACAGCATGCTCAAAGACATGGAAACCATGCTCGCTCGCATGGGTTGATTTTGTAAGAGAAATAGGCTTATGTCGCTAATCCTGCATGAGGGGGTAGCTATTGAAGCCGTAGCGTTTGACGCGACTTCAACCCGTGATCACCCCACCGCCCAGGCACACGTCACCGTCATACAACACGGCAGATTGGCCGGGGGTGACGGCCCACTGCGGCTCCGGGAAGCGCAGGTGCACGGTGGCGTCTTTTTCGCCCAAGCTCAGGGTGCAAGGCGCGTCGGCCTGGCGGTAGCGGGTTTTGGCGGTGTAGGTGCCGGGCGCGGGGGGCTCGCCAGCGGCCCAGCTGAGGTCTTGGGCGCTGAGTTCAAGCGACTGCAGCCACGGGTGGTCGTGGCCTTGCACCACCCACAGCGTGTTTTTTTCCATCTCTTTGCGCGCCACAAACCAGGGCGCATGCTCGCCACCGCCTTTTTGTGCGCCTTTGGCCTTGAGGCCGCCAATGCCCAGGCCCTGGCGCTGGCCCAG
>JBBKVN010000100.1:0-3350 GCA_037968455.1 Rhodoferax sp. | reverse complement strand
CTGGCCGTTTATCGTGGCTGCCGCCAGCAACTGTCGGTGGTGCTCGGCGTGCGGCCCGCCGCCGAGACAGAACTGCTCGCCGCCGGACTTCGCAATCTCTAAGCGATTTCTAGGCGCCTACATCCCAAACTGAGCTCCATGGACGTGCCGCAAGGTGAGTCCACCGCGAGAAAGGCCATGAGAGGGGCCTGCTGCCCTTAGGCGGGGGCAACTGCACTGGTCTCGCGGTTTTTTGCCCTGAAGATCCATTGGAGGTTGCAGATGTTGAACAAAACTTGCTGGCTGGCGCTGTCGCTGGCCTCCCTGGCGGCCTATGCGCAAAGCCCGGTCGAAACCGATGGCGACAAGTACAAAGTGGTGCTTGAAAACGAGCAAGTACGGGTGCTGGAGTACCGCGATCTGCCCGGAGAGAAAACCCAACAGCACCAGCACCCCGCGTTTGTGCTGTACGCCGTAGGTCCTTTCAAACGGAAGATCAGCCTGCCCGACGGCAAAGTGATGATGCGCGAGTTCACGGCCGGCGATGTCATGTACTCGCCAGAGCAGGTGCACATCGGTGAGAACGTCGGCACCACGCCGACTCACGTCTTCATGGTCGAACTGAAAATGGCGGTGAAGCCATGATGGCCGCCACTGCCAAGCGGCAACAACCCGTTGCACCCGCACAGGTGACGGGCCGAATTGCCTCGCCGACCTTGGTCCTGCGCGAACCCGCCTTGGCGGGCATGCCAACGGGTACCCACCAAGAAGTGCGCGTTCTCACGGCGAATTTTGGGCCGGGTGATCAAACGGTGTTCCACAGCCACCGCTGGCCCGTCACTTTCTATGTGCTGGAAGGCCACTTCACAGTGGAAATGATTGGGCAGGAGCCTATCGTCATCGGGCCCGGGCAAGGGTTTGTGGAGTCACCCGGCATCTTGCACACAGGACACAACAGGAGCGCAACCGATCACCTTCGGGTTGTGATTTTTTATGTCAGCGACCCAGACACACAGTTCCTCGACCCTGCGGCCTGACCTCCTGCCCACTGGGCCACCCATGTCGGTTCCCCCTTGCGACGGCGACTCTACGATGGTCTCGTCCGAGACCAAGGAGCTTGCCCCACCCTCGCGCGGCACCGGAGACAGCCGATCGCCGGTTCCAGTCGGTCGGGGTCCGCTGACCCTGCGCGTTCTCCGGCTGATTCTTGTCGCAGCGCTTGGGCTTGTGGTCGCGCTTCATTGGGGATCAATCTACCTGGTCAACGTGCAGACCATGCTGGCGTCGATGCGCGCTGGGACTGACCTCAACACACTGATCCTTTTGGCTGCGGTTTACGCAGTCGCGCTGGCCTTGCCCTATGTGCCAGGCATGGAGTTGGGCTTGATGCTCATGGTCGCCTTCGGACCGCGTGGCGTCCTGCCTGTCTATGCCGCCACCCTGTTCGGGTTGAGTTTGTCCTACGCAGTTGGCCGTTTGATGGCCAGCCGCCTGACCTGGCCAAGGTCGTGGGACCCTCCCCCGACGACACCCGCCCAAGGTGCCGACCACCCATTGCAGGGACTGCTGTCGAAAAATAGATGGGCACGCTACCTGCCGATTCGTTTGATCCTCTGGTTGGCGACCCACCGGTATCTGGCGTTGGCCATCTGTCTCAACGTGCCGGGAAATTCGGTGATCGGCGGCGGCGGCGGCATTGCCCTGCTTTGCGGTCTGAGCGGGCAATACAGCTATACACGCTTTCTGGCGACCGTGGCCTTGGCGGTATCACCAGTGCCGCTACTCGTATTGCTGGGCGCCCCGGGCGTCGACATCACCCTGCCCGGCGTTCCTCAACTATCTGAGGTCCTGAATTGGCTAAACCTGCCTTGAAGTCAGTTCGCTGAAACCGGGCAGTGACGAACCGGCGCCGAAGGACCGCATTCGGTGAGACGCGGGCGCCCACAACGCCCGGCATGAAAATTAACGTGCCCCCGCCATGGTTTGTGGCTTGCCTCGGTAGCACCCAAGGGTGTACGGAAACTCCCAGGTCGCGTGGTAGTGATAAAGACTGACTTTTTTGCCATCCCAGTCAACTTCATGGGTGTGCCCATGGCATTCGTCCAGATCAGCGTTGGTGAGCTCTTTGCCGCCGTCACCGTAGTGGCCAAAAATCCCGAATCCATCCAACGCGTAGCCAAGCAGTTCGGAATGCTGGCTTGCCTTCTTGTCGGCTTCAATACAGGTTGTCAAGTTATGGTAATGGTAGGTGCCGTCGCGTTCTGGATGGCCCTGGCAGGCATCTTGAATCTCATGGGCGACAGCATCGCGGCCTGGGGCATCCATGGCGTTGAAAATTGCCGCCCCTGTTTTCAGCATGCCGATGGGGCCACCGTTCAAACAAGTGGGCTTGGTCACAACAGGGTTTGCCGGCAATACCAAACGGAAGTCGCGCGCACGAATGGTGTTGGGGTTTCGATCGTATTTATAGGCCTCGCTGTCGCGCGCCACCGGATACACGCCCGTGGTGTGGGAAGGCAAGTCGTTGCCAGTGATGATGCGTTGATCGCCTTCCAATGCAATTTTGAACTCGCTTGGCCAACTCACACTGCCTTCAACAGTCGGCTTGTTGGTGAAATTGAAGGTGCCGTCGCCGTTCATCCACGCCCCTGAGGCTTGTGCGCCGCCAGCGGACGGATTTTGAAAACATGTCCATGCAAAGCCGTTCTTGGCTTCCAGTGAGCGTTTGCCGTCACCGATGGGAAGGCGTGTCTTGTCCACCACCTCTTGTCCGTGGGCCGCAGCGCCCAGAAATGCGCAGCTCAACGCGACGATTTGAATGATTTTGAGTGCGTTGTGCTTCATGTGAGTTGGCTTTTGGTGATTCATTGTTTCTGTAACGCTTTGCGCGGTGTGCCCCAGTTGTCGACGGGTGCTTGTGATTGGTGATGCTGGAGAGGCTTGCCGCTAACTTTTTCTTGTCCGCTTTGATACTAAAAACGAAAAGCCATCTGGATGTGTCGCGAACTCATCCTCCCGGCAAATTTATGTAAACCCGGACTATTGCGTCAGCATTTCAGCGTGGCGAAAGCTCTGGGGTGTTTCTCCGCAGAGCCGGCGAAAGAACTTCACAAAGTTGGTGGGCTCTGAAAACCCCAGTTGATGCCCAATATGGGCCACCGGCATCTGGCTGTGTGCCAGCAGCCTCTTGGCCTCCAACGCTACCCGCCGGTCAATGACCTGTTTGGCGGTCAACCCCACCACCTGAACGCACGCACGGGACAAAGTGCTTTCGGAATAGCCCAAGCGTTTGGCATGGTCCAACACGGTCATGCGTTGCGTCAAGCCGGCGCTCAGCTGGTGCGCGAACAGCCGGTGGATCGAAGCCTCCT
>JBBKVN010000099.1:0-3879 GCA_037968455.1 Rhodoferax sp. | reverse complement strand
GCCGCGTTCGCGTCCGCAGGGGTGTCGGTTCAGCCGGCCATGGAAACCAATTCCATTTTGACCATGGTGCTGAGCGTGGTGGAGGGCAGCGTGTGCAGCGTGCTGCCGGGGTCCTTGGTGGCAACTTTGCGCAACGAAAGGGGGTTGGAGGCCTTGCCGCTGGTCGGGCCTGACGTGGCCACCCCTATTTGCTTTATGTCGCATGCCACGGCCCGCGCCTCCCGTGCGCTGGAGGCAGCGCTGGCTTTGGCGCAAGACGACGATTGGCTGCGTCATGCGGCCATTCACAGCGGACTGCTCGACGCACTTCCTACACCGTGAGTCGGCGCTGGCCGATCCCAAGTGGTGCTTCGGCACTTCAAATGCGGCAGTGCATCATTTAGTTTGTGAATCACCCCATAGTCATACCAAATTGGACGAGCGCTGATGCGGCGCGGATACTGCTGGTTCGTTCTCCCATTCTGGTCCGCCTTAGCGCCTCATAGAAACACAAATGAACTCAGTCAAGTCAGGTGAGCCGTTCGGCGCCGCGCAAGATCACACGGTTGTGGCCGTCACCACGGTGGATGAAATGCGAGATCGCATTCGCCGCAAAAGCAAACTCAAGGGCCGCCAGGTGGATGAGCTGGCTTTGCAAGAGGTGCGCGCTTTGGTGGGCAACGCTCCCCACGCGCGTGATTTGTTGATCGAGCACCTGCACAAGCTCAACGACGCCTTCCGAGCCTTGCATGACCGTCATTTGGTGGCACTGGCCCGGGAGATGAACATTCCCATGGCCGAGGTGTACGAGGTGGCCACGTTCTATCACCACTTTGAAGTCTTGAAAGGCGACGCCACTGCACCTGCCTTGACGGTGCGAGTCTGTTCGGGCCTGAGCTGTGAGCTGGCCGGTGGAGCAGACCTGCTGGCGCGTCTGCCGGCCTTGCTGGGCGTGGCCGATGTGCGGGTGATCCCCGCACCTTGCGTGGGCCGTTGCGAGCAGGCGCCGGTGGTCGTGGTGCACCAAAACCCGGTGATTCAAGCCACGGTTGAGTCGGTTGTTTTGGCGGTCCATTCGGCCGCTAGCGCTCATCCTTCCTCAAGTGATCATCTCAATTTCATAGCATCCGAGTTGGCAGAGCGCAGCGTGTCACCTCAGGTGGACGCGACCCAAATTGCCCCGGATTACACCGGGTATGAGAGTTACCGGGCGAACGGCGGCTACGTTTTGGCGGCCTCGCTGGCCAACGACGAGCATGAAACCGAGGTCGTGATTCATGCCATGGAAAACGCGGGCCTGCGGGGTCTGGGCGGGGCTGGCTTTCCGGCAGGCAAGAAGTGGCGCATTGTGCGAGAGCAGCCAGGGCCGCGCCTGATGGCGGTCAACATTGACGAAGGCGAGCCCGGAACGTTCAAAGACCGCACCTACCTAGAGCGCGACCCACACCGGTTTCTGGAGGGCATGCTGGTGGCCGCACAGGTGGTGGGTGTGGACGCTTGTTACATCTACCTGCGCGACGAATACCACGGCTGCCGCGCCATTTTGGAGACAGAGTTGGCCCGGCTGCAGGCGAACCCCCCGTTCGCCTTGCCCCGAATTGAGCTGCGCCGGGGCGCTGGCGCTTATATCTGCGGTGAAGAATCCGCCATGATCGAAAGCATTGAAGGCAAACGCGGTGAGCCGCGCATGCGCCCCCCCTATATTGCGCAGGTGGGCTTGTTTGGCCGGCCCACCTTGCAGCACAACTTTGAGACCCTTTACTGGGTGCGTGACATTGTGGAAAAAGGCGCGGGCTGGTTCAGTGGGTTTGGCCGAAATGGCCGCCAAGGCCTTCGCAGCTTCTCGGTCAGCGGCCGGGTCCAGCACCCGGGCGTCAAGCTGGCACCCGCTGGCATCACGCTGCGGGAGCTGGTGGACGAGTACTGCGGCGGCATGCTGGAAGGGCACACGCTGTATGCCTACCTGCCCGGCGGCGCTTCGGGCGGTATCTTTCCGGCCAGTCTGGCCGATCACCCCCTGGACTTTGACACTTTGCAGCCGCACGGCGGTTTCATTGGCTCAGCCGCCGTGATCGTGCTCGGTCACCAAGACAAAGCCCGGGACGCTGCGCTGAACATGATGCGTTTTTTTGAGGACGAGAGCTGTGGCCAGTGCACGCCGTGTCGGGTGGGCACGGCCAAGGCCGCCCGGTTGATGGAAGCCCCGGTGTGGGACAACGACACCTTGGAAGACCTGAACCAGGTCATGACGGACGCCTCCATTTGCGGTCTGGGGCAAGCTGCCCCCAACCCCGTACGTTGCGTGCAAAAGTACTTTCCCCAGGAGATTGTGTAAATGAACGCCCCCGCCCAACCCGTTGAAGTCACCATTGAAACCTTGGACTTCACCCTGAACAGTCAAGCGGTCAAAGCATTTGCCGGTGAGAGCATCCTCAACGCCGCCAAACGCCATGGCGTCGACATTCCCCACCTGTGCCACCAAGACGGTTTGCGCCCGGACGGCAACTGCCGGGCCTGCGTGGTGGAAATTGACGGTGAGCGCACGCTGGCGCCGAGCTGCTGCCGCCAAGTCACCGCCGGCATGACCGTGCAGTCCAACAGTGCCCGCGCTGTCAAAAGCCAGCAGATGGTGGTGGAGATGCTGCTGTCCGACATGCCGGATGTGGGCTACAAATGGGGCGAACAAGACGAATCGCAGCAGCACGGTGAACTCAGCGCTTGGGCCGCCCGCCTGGCCGTGGCCGTGCGCCCCGCGCTCAAAGCCCTGCGTCGTGAGCAACCCAAGGCCGATGTTTCTCACCCCGCCATGGCGGTCAATCTGGACGCGTGTATTCAGTGCAATCGCTGCGTGCGCGCTTGCCGCGAAGAGCAGGTCAACGACGTCATTGGCTACGCCTTGCGCGGCGCCCACAGCGAAATTGTGTTTGACCTGAATGACCCCATGGGCGACAGCACCTGCGTGGCCTGCGGCGAATGTGTGCAGGCCTGCCCCACCGGCGCCTTGATGCCCAAGACCCAGATCGGCTCGCAAGTGGTGGACAAAAAGGTGGACTCGGTCTGCCCGTTTTGCGGGGTGGGTTGTTTGCTGACCTACAACGTTAAGAACAACCAAATCGTCAGTGTGGATGGGCGCGACGGCCCGGCCAACCACAACCGACTCTGCGTGAAAGGGCGGTTTGGTTTTGACTACGCCCACAGCCCCCAGCGACTGACGATGCCATTGATCCGCAAAGCCGGCGTGCCCAAAGACCCGCAGGCCTTGAACACTCTGAACCGCCATTCGGCCGATTGGTCCACCGTGTTTCGCGAAGCCTCGTGGGAAGAAGCGCTGGCGCTGACCGCTGGCGCGCTGACTGGTTTGCGTGACACCCATGGCAAGAAGTCGTTGGCCGGTTTTGGTTCTGCCAAGGGTAGCAACGAAGAAGCGTATCTGTTCCAGAAACTGGTGCGCACTGGCTTTGGCAGCAACAACGTGGACCACTGCACCCGCTTGTGTCACGCCTCCAGCGTGGCCGCGCTGCTTGAAGGTGTGGGCTCAGGTGCCGTGAGCAACCAGGTCAATGACGTGGCGCACTCCGACCTGATCTTTATCATCGGCTCCAACCCCACGGCCAATCACCCCGTGGCGGCCACTTGGATGAAGAACGCCGCCAAGACCGGCGCGAAGATCGTGCTGGCTGACCCCCGGGTGACGGACATGGGCCGTCATGCCTGGCGCACGCTGCAGTTCAAAGCGGATACCGATGTCGCCATGCTCAACGCGCTGATTCACGCGGTGATCGACGAAGGATTGACGGACGAGGCTTTTATTCGTGACCGGGCCAGCAACTTTGAGGCTTTGAAAGAAAACGTCAAAGGTTACAGCCCTGAAGCCATGGCGCCCATCTGCGGCATTCCCGC
>JBBKVN010000098.1:0-5169 GCA_037968455.1 Rhodoferax sp. | reverse complement strand
GCGGTCCATTCGCTGAGTGAACCCATGTTTTCCACGCCTTTGACGTGGCCCACGATGTTGCCAAACCCATGGCGTTTGGTGCCCAGCATGCCCAGGCCCCAGCGCACCTTGGTCATGAGGTTGATGATGTTGGTGACGGTGAGTTTGGGGGGGGCACTGAGGCCGTTTTTGAGGTCTTTGTGCCGCTGGCCAATGATCTGTAAATCCAGCGTCAGCACCAAGGCAGAACAGTTGGCCGCCTTGGCGCGGTCAATTAGGCGTTCGATGAAGTCACGGTCTTTCATGACATACAACTGAAACCAAAACGGGTGGTTGTCGGTTTCCTTGGCCACGTCCTCAATCGAGCAGATGCTCATGGTCGACAGGGTGAAGGGCACGCCAAATTTCTTGGCTGCGCGGGCCGCCTTGATTTCACCGTCGGCATGTTGCATACCTGTCAGGCCGGTGGGCGCAATGGCCACGGGCATGGCCACCTTTTGGCCAATCATGGTGGTGGCGGTGCTACGGTTTTCCATGTTGACCGCGACACGCTGGCGCAGCTTGATAGTTTGGAAATCGTCGGAGTTGGCGCGGTAGGTGCTCTCGGTCCAGGAACCTGAGTCCGCGTAGTCGTAAAACATGCGGGGTACCCGCTTTTTCGCAATAACGCGTAAATCTTCAACGGTGGTGATGACGGGCATGCAGGCTCCTTAAATGTGCCTGCATGTTACGGGCCTCGCACCGGGTCCGGGTTGAAATCCGGCCCAATGCGATTGAAAAAAATTACGAACGGTCGGCGCGTTGCCTGGTTTTAACGGCGCAACACAATCGTCAGCAAGGCGGAAGAGTCTTTGAGGGCAAGCAGGCCATGGTCAACACCACCTGCCAAAAACATCAGTTGGTTGGCGTTGAGTGTTTGCACATCACCATTGGTGGTGACCTCAATACTTCCCTCCAGGCACTGAAGGGTGATCTCACCTGGCACGCTGTGTGAAGGGAATGTTTTCCCTGCGGTCAGGACTAGACGAATGACCTCCAAGTCTTCGCTTTTGAACAGCGCCACAGAACGCTCACCGTTCACTGTTTTCCCAAAAGGCATGAGGCTGATGGGTTCGCCCGAGCTCAAATGTGAAATAGCCATGCTTGCTTCTCCTTGTGTGTTGCAGTCAGGCTTCATTCTGCGACCAAAGCCGGGGAGTGTGCAAAGTCTGTTGTGTTTTTTGACGTTTGATGACGTCTTGGGCGGCCAAATTGGTGTGTCACGCGCCCGGTTTTCCAGATCTTTGCCCAATGAGCGAAAACTCCCCTATATTTGAGGACTGGCCTCCGGCGACAAGTCAACGGGGCGGCCTTGGTATTTTTTTGCTAACTATTCGAATTGCATACACAACGTGGACCTGATTGAGCTTTCCAAAGACAAGCTGACCCTGGGGATGTCGCTGGCATACACCTTACGCGATGACAAAGGGTCGATCCTGCTGGCTAAAGGGCATCGCATCGAAACCACGCAACAGTTGGAGGGAATTCGCAGTCGAAACAAGGTGTTTGTCGAGATTGATGAGTCCGAAGAGGGCGTACGGGCCATGATGTCCGGCATCACCGCCTTGAACCTGGTGGGGGCCCCCATCAAGGATTTCTCCAAGTACATGAACGTGGATCGCAATCAAGGGCCGTCGGAGGCATTGACGGGTACCTTGATCGAGCGTTGGGGCACGGTGGAGTCCAAGTTGGGCGGCTTGTTGGCCAGCGTGAGCACCACACCGGACTTCGAGTCGAAAATACGCGGTCTGGCGCAGGGTATTCAACTGCTGATGAGTCGGGACAGCACCGCGTCCCAGTTTCTGCTGTTCAATCGCGCTATCACGCAGTTCAACGGTTACAGCGTGAGTCATTCCCTGCTGTGCGCCGCGTTGGCGCAGTCATTGGTGGCCATTTTTGAGTTGAGCGAGTCCGAGGGCGGTAGCCTGGTGTGCGCTGCGCTGACCATGAACGTGGCCATGACCAGGCTTCAGGATCAACTGGCGTTGCAAAAAGACCCGGTTACGCCCCTACAACGGCAGGAAATTGACGCCCATGGCACGGCCGGCAGGCAGTTTTTGTCGGGCGCGGGGGTTGCCGACGCACTATGGCTGGAGCTGGTGGAAAAACATCATGAGCCGGTGTCGGGCCCCGATTTGTTGGGCGACTGGCCTTTGACGACTCGGTTGATCAAAATTTTGCAGACGGTGGACCGCTACACGGCGGCCATGAGTCCGCGCAAATCCCGGGTGGGGCGCACGGCGAAGGCGTCGGTGCAATCGGTGGTGGTGCAGGTCAGCGGCCCCAAGCTCGACCAGGTGGGGACGGCGCTGGTTCGTATTCTGGGGGTCAGCCCGCCCGGCACCTACGTCAAACTGGCCAATGGAGAAGTCGCTGTGGTCATGCGCCGGGGCACCAAGCCCACGGAGCCCATCGTTGCCAGTGTGATCAATCGCACCGATGACCCGATTGCCGAACCCCGTTTGCACGACACGTCCAAGCCCGCATTTGCCGTGGAAGCGACGCTGGTGGCCAGTTCAATCCGCTTGAACCTGAACATGGAAGCGATGCTCAAGCTGATTCCCAAGTAAGCAGCACGCTGGCGGGTCAGGGTGTGAGTAGCGCGCGTTCCTTCGAATACGCGTCATACGATTTTTTGTTCAAGCGGGAGAGGCAGTCGTCCCGCGCACTTGGGGCTTGACGCTCACACTCCTGCCGGGCGCTGACCTTCATGCCTTCGTACCATGCGCCCGTTGTGCAGGCGCTCAACAATAGGGTTGTGATTACCCCGGTCGCAAGCACTTGAATCCGACGCCGGTGCAGATTGCGCGCAACGGTTGATGGGTAAACATGTTTTATGGATCATTCCCACATGGATGCTGCGCAGATAGCTATGTATTTGATAGCGAATTCCTGGTCATCGGAATAAACACCATGCCATCGCACTGAGTCACGGGGCCGGTCGCCGTAAACCCGAAACTTCCATAGGCGTCGCGACCAGTCAGTGTGGAGTTGACTGTGAATACGTCTGGATTGCCGGCGGCCAAGGCGGCGGTGCGCACATGCTGCCAGAGTGCCCGCCCGACGCAGCGCCCTTGCCATTCCGGTGCCACAAACAGGTGATACAGATGTGCGTTGTCGCGCAGGCCAGCGACGGCAATCACTTGATCTTGTGCATAAGCCACCCAATGGCAAAAGCGGGTGGCGGCGATGAACCCCGCAATGCCACGGGGCTCAATGCTTTTAAGCACCATTTCGGCACCTTCACCTTGAGGGTGTGCCAGGAAATGGCGGGATAGCCCCTTAATCAGATCACTGATGGCGTCTGCGTCCTCGGCAGATGCCAGGCGAATGTCGAAGTGGGAGGTCATGGGTTGAAGCGAACTGCGTATCTCAAAGACATCAGGGAATTAAAGAAATACAATGGGAATCATTATCATTCAAGTATCCTCACAGGGATGCTTCAAAATTTGGACTTGAAAATGAAACGACTTCTCGCTTTGCTTGTTTTGTCATTTGGCGCGGCCAGCACGTTCGCTGCGGTGGATGAGTTCACGTTGACCCTCAAAGACCATACGTTTGATCAAAAAGAGATCATCATTCCTGCCGGGAAAAAGGTGAAATTGTTGGTGGTGAACAAAGATGCTTCGCCCGCTGAGTTTGAAAGCAAACCCCTGAACCGCGAAAAAGTGATTCCCGGCAACGCGACCGCTGTGATCAACATTGGCCCCTTGAAGCCAGGCCGCTACCCGTTTGTCGAGGAATACCACGAGAAAGAAGCCGGCGCGCAAGGCACCATCATCGTCAAATAGCTCTTTGTTCAGGACTTTCCATGTTTGCCGCCGCCCTTATCGTTTTTCGTGAGTCGCTTGAAGCGTCACTGATCATCAGCATCATGCTGGCTGCCACCCGTGGCATGCCGGGGCGAGGGCGATGGATTGTGGGCGGCGTGTTGGCCGGTCTGGTTGGCGCGGCGCTAGTAGCCTCCAGCATGGAAGTGATTTCGAACATGGCCAGTGGCATGGGGCAAGAGCTGTTCAGCGTGGGCGTGTTGACAATCGCCGTTGGTATGCTGGCCTGGCACAACATCTGGATGTCGGTTCACGGACGAGAGATGGCGGCCCAAGCACAAAACGCGGCGCGGGCGGTTCAAGACGGGACGCGCGCGCAATCAGTTATTTTTGTCGTGGTTGCCTTGGCGGTGCTGCGCGAAGGCGCTGAAACGGTGTTGTTTCTCTACAGCCTGGCGACCAGCGGCGCCGATGGATTGCGCACCACCGTGTCTGGCGGCCTGACAGGCTTGGCGAGTGGCGCCTTGGTGGGGGGCTTGCTTTACGCGGGTCTGCTGCGAGTTCCGTTGCGCTGGTTTTTCTCGGTCACTGGCGTATTTGTGTTGTTGCTGGCGGCCAGCATGGCGTCCCAGATAGCACGCCTGCTGATTCAGGCCGACTTTTTGCCCAGTTTGGGTGCGCCGCTGTGGGACACCTCTGACATCCTGTCCGAGTCGACCCCGGTGGGTACCGTGCTGCACGGGCTGATTGGCTATGACGCCCAACCTGCCGGCATGCAGATTGTGTTTTATGTCGTCGTGCTGATTGCCATATCAGTGGGCATGCGGGTGGCCAGACCCAAGACGCCGGCTCGGCTGGCTTGAATGGCGAATCTCTACTGAGCATTGCCATGCTGGACAAACAACGTTTCGTGAAAGCCACCCAGTGGCTGCGGCCCTATACGCGCTGGGCCACGCGCTTTTCACTCAATTCACCGCAGTGGCTGCCTGCTTGGGTACGCCATGCACCGCTCAAGTTGTCGGCGCTGATTCTGCGCGGTTACCACCGCTTTCTGCGCTGACCTTGTTGATTGCGGTCAAACCGCTGCGGCGGCGTTGTCGGTGACCGTGTCGGGCGAGGGCACGAGTTCGGCCAAGGCGTACACCGGGTGCTGGTGAGTGAGAAGCAAGAACAAGGCAAACACCGGGCCCGGCATATTGCGCGAGTCAGTCGCGCTTTCCAATGCTTGCCAGGTTCGCGATTGCAAGCCACCCCGGCTGCCTGGTTGCACCGGGTAGCCCATCAACTCGGCCGCCTCCACCTGACTGAGCCCGGCCGTCAGCCTTGCGGATTTCAAAGTCAATCCATCAGGGATGGGGAGTTCCATGCGGGTGATTGAGGT
>JBBKVN010000097.1:0-4997 GCA_037968455.1 Rhodoferax sp. | reverse complement strand
ATCCAGGGGAACAGGTCACGCTCCAATTGCCGTAGGGATCGTTCGGCATGGCTTGCGCTCCATTGGGGGGATTGTTTGCCGTACCACTCCAGCGCCACCGCTTTGAAGGTGTCGCCGTCGGGTCGGCTGGCTTTCAGCTTTTCAACCTTACGCATTTGTACCGGGTCGCGGCCGTCGGATTTTTGAGACTTTGCCGCGTCGCGGGCTTTTCTGGCCTGAGACAAGGTCACGGCTGGGTAACTGCCCAGCGCCAATTGCTTTTCAGTCCCGGCAATGCGGTATTTCAAAAACCACCGCTTTGAGCCGGTCGGGCTGACTTGCAGGTACATACCGCCCGAATCAGTAAACCGGGCCTGCTTTCGGTCAGGTGGGCAAACTGCGTTGCGGCATTGGGCATCGGTCAGCATGGGGGTACAGCCTTGGGTGAGGGTGGGGGTTCAACAGAGGGAAACGGGGGTACAGAACGCGTTTATACCCCCAATTGCAGAATCTCCCCCCATTTGTACCCCCTCCTTGGTCTGGCAGTCAATGTATGCCTTTATAGGCTATTGCACTGTAAGTTGTTGATTTTGCAAAGAAAAAGGCCTCCGAGTATCGCTACTTGGAGGCCTTTGTCATGCGGTATGGTGGAGCTGGGGGGATTTGAACCCCCGTCCGCAAGCCTTGTTCGGGCAGATCTACATGTTTAGTGGTCTGATTTAAGTCTTGCCACCTGAATCGCGCAGCCACACGCTATACAGGACGCCAGCACCCTATTGTCTTGCCCCGAGTTAAGGTACCCAACCCGGAACCAGCCGATGTAATTATCTTTACAGCCGGGAGCCATTAACTTTCGTTAAAAACCCCTTGCCCAGCCCATCGGCCTGCTGTTGTAAAGCTCACTGGCAATTAAGCAGCGAGTGCGAAACGTTCGTCGTTTGCAGTTAGTTTTTTTGAATCTGATTTACGAGCACATTCAGCTCGACATGCACCACACCGCGTCCGAACCCACGTCGAAACCAGTGCAGCCCCATGGATGCTATTTTAGGCCTTCTCCAGCAATTGCAATAGGTCCAAAGGAGAATTTATGACGGCATGTGCCCCCCACAAGCTCGGATCGCTCGTTTTTCCCAAATATCCATAGGTCGCAGCCACGGTTGACATACCCGCTGCGAGTCCCGCAATAATATCCCGTTCGTCGTCGCCAACATACAAGCAATGCACCGGGTCCACCTTCATGCGACGAGCAGCCTCAATAAGTGGCGCTGGGTGTGGTTTGGGGTGTGGTGTCGTATCACCGCTAATGACAGTTGCAGCAGAGGCGAAAAGAGGCATTGCAGCAGTCAGCGGTTCGGAGAATCGTGAGGATTTATTGGTGACCACTCCCCACGCCAATCCTTGGGCTTGCAAACCGGCAATCAATTCAAATACGCCGTCAAAGGCATAGGTCGTGTTGGTCATGCAATTGGCGTAGTTCACGAAGAATTCTTCGCGAAAAGCTGGGAAGTCCAAATGATCCGGCGTCATTCCGAACGCGATACCGATCATTCCACGGGCGCCTGCGCCAGCCATGGGTCGGTAGTGATCAGACGGTAGCGAGGGAAGACCCCGGTCGACACGCATTTTGTCGGCCGCTGCTCCTAGGTCTGGAGCACTGTCTATGAGCGTGCCATCTAAATCAAACAGCACGGCTCTGATCTGCGGGAAAACAATGGGTGAAATACTCATTTCATTTCGCCCACAGGCTTTTGTGTTGCCAGCAAATAGTTGACGCTGGTGTCAGCACTCAGCCAATACCGTTGAGTCAATGGGTTGTGTTCCATTCCTCGGGTATCTCGAAGATCCAAACCGGCTGATCGGCAATAGGCGGCGAGTTCGCTTGGGCGAAGCATTTTCGCGTATTCATGTGTCCCTCGAGGTAGCATGTTTAGTAGGTATTCTGCACCTACGACGGCGAATAGAAATGATTTTGCGCTTCGATTCAAGGTTGAAAAAAAGACCCATCCACCAGGCTTCACCAACGCGGCACAAGCATGGACCACCGATGACGGGTCGGGAACATGCTCCAGCATTTCCATGCATGTCACCACATCAAAGCTGGCGGGTTGTTGGTCGGCCAATGCCTCAACGCTGATCTCTTGGAACTGCAAATTTGGGGTTTGTGACTCGAGCGCATGTAACTCAGCCACTCTAAGCGCTTTGGTTGCCAAGTCTATCCCCGTCACATGGGCGCCTGCATGTGCCATCGAGTCCGCCAGAATTCCTCCACCGCAACCAACATCAAGAACGAGTTTCCCACTCAACGACGCAGTTTCGCGAATCCAGTTGAGACGCAATGGATTGATCTGATGCAGTGGCTTGAATTCCCCCTCTTTGTCCCACCAGCGATGGGCTAAATCAGAAAACTTGGCCAACTCGGCCGGATCGGCGTTCAATTTTGTTGTCATTCGCCAATTATCCGCAAAATGCTCAATCAAACCAATGCAAGCGGTGCCTTGGTGGCGGTAGAAACAAAAAAGCCCCGCAGTTGCAGGGCTTTTTGAAGTGGCCTTTTTCAGGCCTGCACGCAAAAGCGTGAATGCTTAGTTGCGTGTACCGACGACTTCGATCTCAACGCGACGGTTCTTGGAGCGACCTTCGCGAGTCTTGTTATCAGCAACTGGCTGAGCTTCGCCTTTACCTTCGGTGTATACGCGGTTCTTTTCGATGCCTTTGGACACCAAGTAAGCCTTGACGGCTTCAGAACGCTGAACCGACAATTTTTGGTTGTAGGAGTCAGGACCGGTAGCATCAGTGTGGCCGACGGCGATGATGACTTCCAGGTTGATACCTTTGACTTTGCCAACCAAGTCGTCCAGCTTGGCTTTGCCTTCTGGCTTCAACACTGATTTGTCGAAGTCAAAAAACGCATCAGATGCGTATGTGACCTTGGCAGCAGCCACGGGCATTGGCGCTGGTGCAACGGCTGGTGCAGCGGCTGGTGCTGGTGCTGGTGCAGCGGCTTTTGGAGCCATAGGTGCAGGAGCGGCAGCAGGAGCGGCAGCAGGAGCCGCAACGATAGCACCGTCGCAACCGACAGCAGCAGTAGCTGGGGTCCAGTTGGCATCACGCCAGCACAGACCGGAACCGCTTGTCCAAGCATCGCCAGCAGCACTGCGCCAGTTGTCGACGGTTTGAGCGCCAGCGGTAGTTGCAAGTGCTGCGGTAGCAATCACCATTGCCAATTTGTTTAATTTCTTCATGGTTCTCCTTTAGGGGAAAAAAAGCCGCAGCAGCGCTGCGAATAACTTATGGGGCGCCCACAAAAAAAATATCGTGAGCGCTTAACTTATTGTGCCACAGCCGTATTTCCACCCCACTTCTCAAAACGCGTTGAGTCAACATTCAATTGAAATGAAAGGAATAAAACAAAACACCGTTGCACGAGTGCAACAGGTTGGCCATTTAGAATGTACTGTTGCTTTTGACATCGTTAGACCAGATCGCCCATGACACAGTTCGCCAAAGAAACCTTGCCCATCAGCCTAGAAGAGGAAATGCGGCGCAGCTATCTTGATTACGCCATGAGCGTGATTGTGGGGCGCGCACTGCCGGATGCCCGGGATGGTCTAAAGCCAGTTCATCGGCGGGTGCTGTTTGCGATGCACGAGTTGAACAATGATTGGAATCGGCCCTACAAGAAGTCTGCACGTATTGTGGGTGACGTCATTGGTAAGTATCACCCGCACGGCGATCAGTCAGTTTACGACACCATTGTTCGAATGGCCCAGGACTTCTCCATGCGGCACATGCTGGTGGATGGTCAAGGTAATTTCGGATCGGTTGATGGGGACAATGCGGCGGCGATGCGATACACGGAAATTCGCTTGGCAAAGATCGCCCACGAATTGCTGGCTGACTTGGACAAAGAAACGGTTGATTTCGGACCCAACTACGATGGATCGGAGAAAGAACCATTGGTGATGCCAGCGCGGCTACCAAATCTGTTGATCAATGGGTCGGGTGGTATTGCGGTGGGTATGGCCACCAATATCCCCCCCCACAACTTGAATGAGGTGGTGGATGCGTGTCTTCATTTGCTTCGCAATCCGGAGGCTAGCATCGATGACTTGATGGAAATCGTGCCTGCGCCTGACTTCCCGACAGCAGGCGTCATTTATGGCATCAGTGGCGTTAAGGATGGCTACCGCACAGGGCGGGGCAAAGTGGTTATGCGGGCCAAGTGCCATTTTGAGGACATTGACCGCGGCCAACGGCAGGCCATCATCGTGGACGAATTGCCTTACCAGGTCAATAAAAAGACGCTGCAAGAGCGGATGGCTGAGTTGGTGCACGAAAAGAAAATCGAAGGTATCAGCCACATCCAGGATGAATCTGACAAATCGGGCATGCGCCTTGTCATTGAGTTGAAGCGCGGTGAAGTGCCTGAGGTGGTATTGAACAACCTGTACAAACAGACGCAGTTGCAAGACACCTTTGGCATGAACATGGTCGCGTTGATCAATGGTCAACCCAAGCTGTGCAACCTGAAAGATCTGGTTGAAGTCTTCTTGCAGCACCGACGCGAAGTGGTCACGAGACGAACCGTTTTCAACTTGCGCAAAGCTCGCGAGCGTGGTCACGTTTTAGAAGGTCTCGCAGTTGCGTTGGCCAATATTGATGACTTCATTGCCATCATTCGCAACGCTCCCACCCCGCCAGTGGCCAAAGTGGAGCTGATGAGCAAGCCTTGGGACAGCAAGTTGGTACGTGAGATGCTGACGCGCACTCGTGCTGACGGTGGCATGGTGAAAGCGGATGACTACCGCCCAGACGGGCTTGAGAAGTCGTTTGGCATGGGTGCTGACGGCCTGTACCGCCTGTCTGATACGCAAGCCCAGGAAATTTTGCAGATGCGCCTGCAGCGTCTGACGGGTCTTGAGCAAGACAAAATCGTCACTGAGTACAAGCAAGTCATGGACGAAATCGAGGACCTGCTCGACATTCTGGCCACGCCGGAGCGTGTGTCCACCATCATT
>JBBKVN010000096.1:0-4182 GCA_037968455.1 Rhodoferax sp. | reverse complement strand
ACCACACCTCGGGGCAGGGTGACAGGTCGCAAGAAAGGCAGACGGCGTGAATAGGCCTCGCTTTGAGCAAAGTTCATCAGCTTGACGCCGGGTGACTGAAGCAGCATGCGCACCATGGGGGATTCAGGGGCTGAGACAAAAACCAGCGCATCCAGCTGGCCATTCAAAAAGCCCACGGTGGCCGGGGTTTGCTCAAGGTAAGAAAGGGTCAGGTTCTTGGCTTCCATGCGGTTGGCGTCGAACAGTTTTTCCATCAAGGCCGGCACGCCGCTGCCAACGGTGCCCACGTTCACCCGCAACCCCTTCAATTGCGGAAGCGTCTCCAGGGGTCTGTCGGTACCGTTTTTGGCCTTGGGCGCCACCGCCTCGCGGTAAAAAAGCCAAACGGGTTCGACGAACAGGCTACCCAAGGACACCAGCGCGCCCTCGGCGGTGTCGGGCAGGGTGCTGGTGCCATCTTGCACAAAGCCGAGATCGACCTTGCCGGCCGCAAGCCACGCCAAGTTTTGGGCCGACCCTTCGCTGGGCAGCAACTTGACCTCAATGCCGTAAGCGGCCAAGGACTGTGCGTAGCGATTGCCGAACTCGTCGTAGGCGCTTTGTGCAGGGCCGGTGGCCAGCGTGACATGTTTAGGGGGCGTCGGGTCCAGCCACCAGTAGGCCAGGGCCAGCAAACCCAACGTCAACAGGACAAAGGGGCCGGCGGAGGTGATCATCTCCCGGATGGAGAGCAAGGTGTAGCGGATGGTCTTTGACATGCGTCCGCATTATCGGTGCCGCCGCGTCACCCCTTGCTTCTCGCCGGGGAGTTGGTCGAGGTCTAAACGTTGTAGCTTTTGTAAATGATCGACGCTCCGTTGCGTTGGACCAGAAGGACTGAATACGCATCTTTTTGGCCACCGTACTCCGGGCCATCCATGCCGGGTGAGCCGATGGGCATGCCAGGGACTGCGATACCCACAGCTGTGGGGCGCTCCTTCAGCAGGCGGTGAACCATGTCGGCGGGCACATGCCCTTCGACCACGTAGCCACCGACTAGCGCAGTGTGGCAAGAGCCAAATTTGTTGCCCAGGCCCAGCTTGTTTCGCATGGCGGTTTTCTCTGCCTCGCCCACCTCGTAGGTGGTCACGCTGAAGCCGTTGGACTCCATGTGCTTGACCCAGTCTTTACAGCATCCGCAGGTGGGGGATTTCCAGACTTCAACACGCGGCTTCGCGATTGATTGCGCCATGCTGCGGGTAGCCACACCCAGTGTGAGCAGAACGGTGGCAGATTGGAGGAGAGTTCGTCTTTGCATGGTGATACTCCGAAGTTTTATATAAGAAATTGGCCGTTTGCGCTGATGGGGTGAGCGCAGGTAGCTATTAAATTGATAGTGATGAAGGTGGGTGGTCGGTGGAGGCTTTGAGCCCCAACGCCGCGCCGTTTATTGGTTGGGCTGCAGCTGGGTCACCACGAAGGCGCCGCTGGACCGTTCGACGACGAATTTCACCTTGTCGCCCGCCTTGACCTGGTCCAGCATGGCCTCGTCCTGCACGCGAAAGACCATGGTCATGCCGGGCATCTCCAGGTTCTTGATCTCGCCGTGTTTGATCGTGATCTTTTTGCCACCTTTGTCGACTTTGCGAATCTCGCCTTCCGTCATGTCGTCAGCCATTGACGCTGAAGCCAGGGTCATTGGCACGGCCTTTTCCTGGGCGTGGGCTTGTGCCGAAAGTGCCATGGTGGTGGCGATGACGAGGGTGGTGAAGGTGATGTTTTTCATGCTGATTCCTATGAATGTTGGATTGATTGGATTGGCCGACACCGCTGTGGCGGCCAATCGGGGTTGATGTGCCCTTACTTTTTGGCGGTGGATGCAGATTTTTTCGCAACCGTGACCATGCCAACCATGCCGGCTTCATAGTGACCCACGTGCAAGCAGGCAAAGTTGACCGGTCCGGCCTGGGTGAAATTCCAGATCAACTCGCCGGTTTGGCCGGGCAGCACATTGACCTGGTTGGCGTCTTCGTGCTCCATCTCGGGAAACTTCTTCATGACCTCGTAGTGCTCTTTCAGCTCCTGCTCGGTGCCAAAGACCATTTCATGCTTGATCTTCCCTGAGTTCTTGACAACGAATTTGATCGTCTCACCCCGCTTGGCATCAATTTTGGAAGGCGTGAAGCGCATGTTGTCAGTCATGTCCACGGTCACGGTGCGTGTCACCTGCGTTGCTTTGCCCGGCTGTCCGATGGCGCTGGCGGCCTCGCCGTGGTGGCCACCGGCGTGGGTGCCGCTGGCGAGCGCAGCAGAGACCAGCAAGGTGGATGAGAGCGTGGCAACAAGTGTTTTGATGATCATGTGAGTCCTTAAACAGTAAAAATGAAGGGATGAAAAGGTGGCAGGCAGCTTAGTGGCCCGCCATGCCTTTGGGCTTGCGCACTTGAACCTCGACCGGCGGGGCGGCTTTGTTCTGGCGGGGCATGGAAGAGGCGCCTTCTGCTTTAAAGCGGGACGGTTCGCTCAATGGACCGGTCCACTCATAGGCCACCTCGCCAGGCGGGTGCTTGTACCAGCCTGGGTTTTTGTAGTCTCCGTGTGCCTGGTCTTTGCGAACCTTGAGCATGGAGAACATGCCGCCCATCTCAACGCCGCCAAACGGGCCCTGGCCGGTCATCATAGGCACGGTGTTGTCGGGAATCGGCATTTCCATCTCTGCCATGTCAGCCATGCCCCGCTCGCCCATCACCATGTAGTCGGGCAGCAGTTTGGTCATGCGGGTGGTCAAACCCCGGTGGTCGACACCAATCATGGTGGGCACATCATGGCCCATGACATTCATGGTGTGGTGGCTCTTGTGGCAATGAAACGCCCAGTCGCCTTCTTCATCTGCGACGAAATCGACCTGACGCATCTGGCCCACGGCAATGTCAGTGGTGACCTCGGGCCATCGACTCGCCGGCGGAGTCGGGCCGCCATCGGTCCCGGTGACGGTGAACTCATGCCCGTGCAGGTGAATGGGGTGGTTGGTCATGGTGAGATTGCCCACGCGTATGCGAACCTTGTCGTTCAGCCGCACGTTCAGCGAGTCGATGCCTGGAAAGATGCGACTGTTCCAGGACCACAGATTGAAATCCGTCATGGTCATGATTTTGGGCGTGTAGCTGCCGGGGTCAATGTCGTAGGCGTTGAGAAGGAAACAAAAGTCGCGTTGCACCTCGTCAATCATCGGGTGGCGGGTTTTCGGGTGGGTCACCCAGAATCCCATCATGCCCATGGCCATTTGTGTCATCTCATCCGCGTGCGGGTGGTACATAAAGGTACCGGGCCGGCGGGCTACAAACTCATAGACAAAGGTCTTGCCCGGCTGAATACCCGGTTGATTCAACCCTGTCACGCCGTCCATGCCGTTGGGAAGGCGCTGGCCGTGCCAGTGCACGCTGGTGTGCTCGGGCAGCTTGTTGGTGACAAAAACCCGTACTCGGTCGCCTTCCACCACCTCGATGGTCGGGCCGGGGCTCTGGCCGTTGTAACCCCACAAGTGGGCTGTCATGCCGGGGGCCATTTCACGCACCACGGGCTCTGCAACCAGGTGGAATTCCTTCACGCCCTGGTTCATGCGCCAAGGCAGCGTCCAGCCGTTCAACGTGACAACCGGGTTGTAGGGCCTGCCTGTATTGGGCACCAGCGGCGCCATGGTGTCGGGCGAGGTTTGCATGACGGGCTCGGGCAATGCGGCCATGGCGACGCGACTGACGGAGGTGGCTGCGACGGCGGTCATGGCCGCGCCGCTAAAAAAGTTGCGACGGTTCATGGTCAGTGTCCTTGGCTGGTAGAGGCATCGGCACCGCCGGTTGCGCTGGGGGTGGAGAAGTTGACATTCGCGCCGGCGAGAACCGCCTGCAGATCCATGTGGGCCATCCAGAAATCACGCTGCGCTTGAACGGCAGCATGTAGGCTCTGCATTCGCGTGCGGGCGCTGGCCAGCAAGTCCCAAGTACCCTGGATCATGCCGTTGTAGCGGGTTTGGGTCTCCTCCTGTTGAGCCGTGGCAATGCGTACCCCTTCATTCACCTGGTGCTGAGCGACGTCAAGCGCCGTTCGGTAGCGAAAGTAGGCTTCGCGGGCTTGGCTGCGGGTGTTCACCTCCAACTCCCGGGCATGGGCTTGCGCCTGTGCTGCCTCAGCCAGGTCGTGGCTCAG
>JBBKVN010000095.1:0-4453 GCA_037968455.1 Rhodoferax sp. | reverse complement strand
GTTCCCTTGATAAACACCATGTTAACCACACCAAGGACTTCCGCACTATTGGGGTCGAACAAGGGGCCTCCGCTATTTCCTGGGTATGCGGTTCCATCCAGCTGAAAGATATCAAAACTGCCCGCTCGCAGACTTCTGATCATTTTGGCATTGAGTTGTGACGATGATGGGGTTGGCAAAGCAGCTGCCGCAATGGAGGAGATCATGCCGCGATGGGTCACCGGCGAGAAGCCCAGCGCACCGCCAATAGGGTACCCCATAAAGGCAATCAACTGCCCCTCGCGTACCTTATCTGAATTTCCCAATGAGACCGCTGGCAAGGCCGGCCCGTCGAATTGAAGCAACGCGAGGTCATGGGCTACATCAATCTCGAGCACGGACACTGGTCGGATTTGAAATTTGTCGTCACCAATTTTGATCTGTATGACCAGTCCAGCGGACACATCAGCATCGTTGGCTTCGGGCAGCACATGCGCATTGGTAATGACCAAATTGCCATTGCCCACCACGAACCCCGTTCCTCTCAAACCAAAACGCGGGCTGTTGGTGCTTTTGAACGTTCCAACAATCACAATCGAAGATTTGACCTTCTCAATCGATTGGATCATTTCAGCCGACACAGAACCGGTGAACAGCAAGACCCCGAGGGCGAGGATCCAATGTATTAATTTCATGTCCAATTCTCCGAAACATCAAAACTCGTTTCACTTGATTATGTGGTTAATAACATTTCGACCACTCTTCTTCAATCGCAGGCCAATCTAGTGCTAGTCCGCGGTGAATTGTTTGCGCACGAGGTGAGGTATTAAAAGATTCATCGGCATTCTCAAGTAATGCGAGCGCACATACATCACGATTTGAGATACGCTTGATCGAATGTCGGGGCGGCCTTCAAGAATGCTGCCAATGCTGTGCAGCAAAACAATGTCC
This sequence comes from Rhodoferax sp., assembly GCA_037968455.1. Classification (GTDB taxonomy): domain Bacteria; phylum Pseudomonadota; class Gammaproteobacteria; order Burkholderiales; family Burkholderiaceae_C; genus Rhodoferax. The sequence goes on along the minus strand of JBBKVN010000095.1, from coordinate 3,523 downwards.
ATAATTTTCGCCACTGCTGTAGATCCGCTTCCGAACTTAGCCACACTGGAAATAACCTCAACTGGTATAGGTGTATGTAGAAATAGTCTGCAGTACTTGAGCGCGTAAAACAGTGGCCGGCCAAGGTCTAGCTCATGTGCGCGACCAATCAGCGCATCAAAAAAACCGGCATCCACTGAAAACTGACCAATGAGGGCATCAATATCGACAAGGTCCCTCAAACCGTGTTTCAGTTCCCCCTCATGAAACAAGTGCGTCGCGCTATGCAGCACCATGTCTACTGGTGACAAAACAAAAATTTGATGTTGATTTTCTATGGCAATGACCGATTTCCAAAGTTTGCTGACATCGGGCTTGAGAAGCGCCGTGGGTGGAAGAATCGTATGGTGTACGTCAATCGACGTTCCACGACTCAGATGCTGCATGGGGGGTAGCTCGTGCATCCATTCACGGTAATAACGTTGGTCGTAGGCATCGAGCTTAGTCGGAAACCAACCGTGCTCATAAAGCGCCTTCTCTGCCTCTGCCAGCCGTTCCCGAGGAACCATGATGTCGATATCGGACAGTAAACGTCCATGGGCAGAGGCGAATCCACCCTCGATGTAGGCTGCCCCTTTTAATAGGGCGAACGGTATATCCGCGTATGCCAATGCCTTCTGTATTTGCTCCACTTCCCATTTGACGCTGATAGACTGACTTTGCCCAACTCGCAAAGCGCTCTTCAAGTGAAACTGGATCTTCTCAGGCAGGTTCTCAATCAAGCCGGATTGCGTCGCCAGCCATGCCACCCGACTTGCCAAATAGCCGTGACGTGCGGCCCGCAGCAACCGCTCCCAATCCGCCGCGGCAAATGTCGTGGCGCTATCCGGGGCCCGCAAATATCGTATCAAGGGGTGATTGATGTAGCCATTTTCTGACATGAGGTCAACGTTCCAAAGCGGCAATCGCGCCATCTAAATCGGAATAGGCGAGCGTGCTGCAGTGAGACTGCTCGACCGCGTTCGCCAAACAATTGAACCCAGCCGCGCCAAGTACCGGGTAATTGAAACAATTTTCTGCAAGGCGCATTAGAGTTCGCCCTTTGGAGATTCCTACAAGTTCAGTTTCTGTTTGAGCGCGATAAGTTGGAAACACAATGGCAAAGGGTTTAACCGGAACCCTGGCCGCTTGCACACTGGCTCTCGGTGGCCGCATGTGGGCAATGTTCCCTTTGGCGGTGTCGGCGACGACATCGCCAAATTCGGCAGTGCTGGCGTAGTTACGAATGATCTCGATTGACGCGTTCTTTAGGCTGACCGGCCTTGGGATCGGCCAGATTAGACCATCATCTAACGAGATCATGGCCATTTCATCGGAGAGCAGACGCCAGCCACGGCTCACCATGGCCGCGCAAAGTGTGCTTTTCCCGCTGCCTGGAACGCCAGGAAAGATGAAACCACGGCCATTTTTTTCGATCGCCGCGGCATGGACGATGCCAAATTGATGCGCGTGGTTGGCGATCACCCAGTTCAAGCCCCACTCAAACATGGCAAACGATTGGGCGATGGGCAGAGGTTTGAATGGCCTGACACCGTCAAAATCGAAGTTGACCTGTGGACGAATCAGACGCCTTAACAAATTCGGGGAGGACAGGTTGACGCGAAAGTCTATGAACTGCCCCTCAAGACTGAGCGGAAAATCGGCATACATGTGAGCAATGCCGCGAACAACCTGTGGGAGCGTGGAATGAAGCGCAACGTCAAATCCACCAATGGTGATATTCAACCCTTGGCCAGCAAGACGACGACAAACCTCCGAAGAAGACAACAATGAAAGGCTCAGGATATGTCCTCAAAAGACTGAAGAAGTCCAATTTTACTGAGACTATCAAGAATTTCATCAAGGAGGCTACAAACGTCATCGTAGTCTGTCCCTATCAATAGCGAGTGCAGAGATCGTCCTAACGCATCAAAAGAGTTGGGCGCTTGTTCAAGCCGCTCCAAAACATGTGCACATGGAAAACTCAACAAATGAATGTCCCTGGCCTCGACGATGTAGAGGACGCAATCTTCCTCCCAACTGCGTTTCAGATATCGGGGTTGCGAGCGCAGAGAGAAGATTCGCAAAATAACCGCTTCAAGTCAATCAGTACAAATCTCGGTTGGACCCACCTACAAATTCCACGTGGAGCCTAGAAAGGCTTGCAAGGTGGTCGTCTTAGGGGGTAGAGGCGTCGCCCCGTTGGCCAAACCGACCACTTGACTTGTCGTCAAAATGTAGTGAAAGGAACTGCCTGACAATTCGCTGAGCATCGCGTTAAGGTAGGCGCAGATCAGATGCCGGGTCAATTGATTCAGTTGGGGCTCGTTCAATATATCCCGCAATGGGGTAGTGATTGGCAACGATCCTTTGTTCAAAGTTTTAGGAACGTTCTCAAGCGTTGCGCCATCTCTATAACAGTCCGATCTGCTGATGCTTGCACCATTGCTTTTGCTTTTGCTTTTGCTATTGCTATTGCTATTGCTGCATATTGTCGGGTCATAGACACCGTATACAAATCCTACTCGGGTCCAAGCAGCTAGTGTGCTGTAGGTGTGAATAGTTCCACCCGGCTGCCCCCACCCTCCTGGACTCCACCCCTTGGAACAATGCCCTCGATTGGGATCAGAGAGATTGCCGGACATCATGTTGGAGAGACACTGACCGCCAAAGACGGGTCGACTGGCAAGAGTCACGACAAGAGGGGCTCCAACTGCCAACTTGGCAAACCGACGACGCTTCTCAAGGTCAATCACATCTAAAGATTGACCCGAGTGGTCAGCAGCACTGGATTCGAGTCCCGATTTTTTTGAGTTTTCTGACATCTTGAAGTCCTAAAAATTGGAGACGGCATATCATTGTCGCTCGACAAGAAAAATTAAGCAATTTCCACGCCTGAACACCGCTCAAACAATTTCTTCAATCTTTTCAATGACTTGAGTTAGCACCGACAAGCGACATGCCTGTCCAGCCGCCCCTGAAATCGCGATGTGCAAAAAAATCCGACAGCGTTACAAACTCTTCAAAAGTGCAGCCACCTCCGCCTGCCCCCCAAACTTGTCCCCCAGTTTAGCCAGATCGTCCAACTCTTTCCTGGCTAACTCTTTATTACCGCCTTTGATGTGAATTTTGGCAAAGTTGAGTTTGAAGATCGGATTCTCAGGCTGAAGTTTGATGACATCGGCCTGCAACTTTGCGGCCTTGTCATAGTCGCCCTTGTCCGACAACAAAACAGCCAAGGTATCCATGAATGCGGGCTGATTGGGAGCCAGTTCCAACGCTTTCTCAGCGTATGCAATCGCGCCTTCTTTGTTCAATTTGGCAGTCACCCATGCCAGGTTGTTGTACGCAATGGCGAACGCGGGCTGCAATTTGATGATGTTCAGGTACCCATTTTCAGCCGCTTTGTAGTCCTTTCGAGCAATGGCTCCATCAGCCAGGTAGAGCAGGAAGGCCGCGTCTTTTGCATGGTCCTTTTGCCAAGATGCAGAAAACTTCTCTGCAT
>JBBKVN010000094.1:0-5400 GCA_037968455.1 Rhodoferax sp. | reverse complement strand
GCGAATGGCCATCAGGCCCGGCATTTCGGTCTGGGCGATGGTCAGCTCTTTGCGCCCCCAAGCGGCGAGGCTCAAGTCGGCAATGATGTAGTCGGTATTTTTAACGGATGGTGATGTCTTGGCCACGGTTGACTCCAAAAGTAAATTTTGTACAACCACTGGCTCTTGCGAACCCATCTTCAATTTGAAGGGATGGACTCACCCAAAAGACCAGTGGGTGAGCGCCGTTGATACGACCAAGGCAAACGCCACGGTGTGCTCCGAGCCTCGTTCGCACTGGGCGAACTGCAACGCTCCTCGGATAGGGCTGCGATTATAAGCGGGCCGGCTGTTTCTGGGCGCGGGGCAGACCCGTGCCGCCCACAGCATGCGCTTCTTTGTGTCCGTATTTCAAGCAATTCCCTAGTCGCAAATCAGGCCAGCCACCACTGTAGTGACTGCCCAGTGTTTCATTGTGCCGACCCGCCCCAGCCCGTTCACCTCCGCCAATGACGCCTGGCTAACGCCCTCCGCTAAAATCCGCCAACCCGGGCGCTCGCCCGCATGCGCGACACCGCTGGCGTGTTCGCGCCCTGCACACTCATCTGGAATTCCTGTGTCCTATACCGCCGAAACTCGCCGCCGCCGCACTTTTGCGATCATTTCTCACCCCGACGCGGGTAAAACCACGCTGACCGAAAAACTGTTGCTGTTTTCAGGCGCGATTCAGATCGCTGGCTCAGTCAAAGCCCGCAAAGCCACCCGCCACGCCACCAGCGACTGGATGGAAATTGAGAAGCAGCGCGGCATTTCCGTGGCCAGCTCGGTGATGCAGATGGTCTACCGCGAGCATGTGATCAACCTGCTGGACACGCCCGGCCACAAGGACTTCTCCGAAGACACCTACCGGGTACTCACGGCGGTGGATTCGGCCCTGATGGTGATTGACGCCGCCAACGGCGTGGAGGCGCAGACCCGACGCCTGATTGAGGTCTGCCGCCAGCGCGACACCCCCATCATCACCTTTGTGAACAAGATGGACCGCGAAGTGCGCGAGCCGCTGGACATCATGGACGAGATCGAACGCGAACTGGGCATGCCTTGCGTGCCCATGACCTGGCCCGTGGGCCAAGGCAAGACCTTTGGCGGCATCATCAACCTGCGCACCCGCTCCATGACGGTGTTCGAGCCAGGCAGCGACCGCGGCCCGAAAGACTTCACAACCATTCCTTTGACCGAGCACGCCACTTTGCTGAAACGCTTCGGGAGTGAGTACGAGTCGGCGCTGGAGAGCATGGAATTGGCCACCGGCGCGTCACCGTCCTGGGACCACGACGCCTTCCTGGCCGGCAAACAGACCCCGGTGTTTTTTGGCTCCGGCGTGAACAACTTTGGTGTGATGGAGGTGCTGGACGCGCTGGTGGATCTGTGGCCCTCGCCCCGGTCACGCACCAGCTCGGCACTGGTCAACCGCCAACCGGTGATCAGGGAGATCCAGCCGGACGACACCGCATTTTCAGGTGTGGTGTTCAAGGTGCAGGCCAATATGGACGCCAACCACCGCGACCGCATTGCCTTTGTGCGCATGGCCTCCGGCAAATACACGCCGGGCATGAAGCTCAAAGTGATGCGCACCAGCAAAGAGCTGCGCCCCACCAGCGTGGTGACCTTCATGAGTCAGCGTCGTGAGGCGGTGGAGGAGGCTTACGCAGGCGACATCGTGGGCTTTACCACCCACGGTGGGGTTCAACTGGGCGACACCATCACCGACGGCAGTGTGAACCTGCAGTTCACCGGCCTGCCCTTCTTTGCGCCCGAACTGTTCATGACCGTGGTGTTGCGCAACCCCTTGCGCACCAAACAGTTGCAGCAAGGCCTGGCCCAGTTGGGCGAAGAAGGCGCGATTCAGGTGTTCCGCCCCGAAGTCGGCGGCAATATGCTGCTGGGCGCGGTCGGCCAATTGCAGTTTGAAGTGGTGCAGCACCGCCTCAAAGGCGAATACGACGCCGACATTCGGCTGGAAGGCTGCCAGTACACCGGCGCGCGCTGGATTACGGCGGACACCCCGGCCGAACTCAAAGCCTTTTGCGACGCCTACCCCATGCGCATGGCCCGCGACGCGGCCAACACGCTGGCGTACCTGTGCACCTCACCCTATGACGTGCGCTTGGCGCAAGAGCGCTTCCCCAAAATCCACTTCCATCCGCTGCGCGAGCATGCGGGATTGGCCCTTCAAAGTGCGAGCTAGAACGTGATCGCACTGCCGATCCAACCAACCAGAGAAAATAGTCCCGGGCGTCCGTTTTTCTCGGTGCTTGCCCTATTGCTCGCTGTTTACGGTCTCTGGTTTGTCACCTATTGGCCTGGCAGCTTGGGTGAGGACTCGCTGGCCATACTGTGGGAGGTGGAAACCCAAGGTACATTTCAATCTGGCAAACCGGTGTTCTGGTATTACTTTGTCAGCATCTTGTACATGCCATGGCGGCTGGTGGAGATACCCATTGCTGTGCAGTTGCTTGTCACAGCTCTGGTATTTTCCAGAATTCTGGGGTGGTGTTGGCAACAGGGACTCAAGCGCTGGTTCTGGTTCATGCTGGCATTTATCGCGATCGCACCACACACCACGTTTTTCGCGGCAACGCTGTACCCTGATGGCATCTTTGCCGTCGCAAGTATTGGACTGATTTTTGAGCTCTGGCTCTTGATTTGCAACAAGGCCCTGAGCAAAACCGCGGCGTGGTCTATTGCCCTGTGCCTGCCGTTCGCCCTCTTTGCGCGCTCCAATGGGATTGTGCTGATTCTCAGCATTGGCTATGCCGCATATGCGTGTCGCGGTTTAGCCCGATGGGCGCTAATTGGGTACACAGTGCTATGGCTAGGGTTGGTCTACGTTGGCGGTCAAATGCACCCAACCCAGAAGCACGAAACGCTTTTTCCCCTTGCTGCTTTTGAAACCGCAAACTTCCTGCAGCCCCGTGCCATGGGGCTTTGGGTAGCGGAACCGCGGGTGTCCGAAAAATCAATACAAATCCTGAGTAAAAACCACCCGCTGACGCGCACCATCCAGTTCTACGACCGCGACTATTGGGACCCCTTGGTCTACTTTGCCGCTGGCCCGGATCTGAAAGCGCTCTCCGACCAAGATCGGGCCAGCTTGGTCAGCGAGTTTTTGACCTACAACCTGTGGCACAACCTGCCAGCGTTCATGGGCAGTCGGGTCAATGTGTTTTTGGTAGCGGGCCTCGCACAAGGCGGGTTTCCGTCCTATGGGTACAGCGAGGTGATTCTCAAACGGATTCACTCGAACACAAAGTACCGGCCCTTCCATCTGACAGCCTTGGAAGCATCGTTAAAGACGGTGTATGACTTCAGTTTCCGTCATCGGTGGATTTTGTGGACACCCTTTCTTGGCCTCTACCTGCTGGTCCACTTGACCTACCGCGCCTATCGTCAGAAAGTTTTTCCTGTGCTCGCGATGACCTTGCCCATGGTGGTTCAGTTATTGGGCATTTTTGCGCTATCACCTGCCGGGGAATATCGGTACCTACTGCCATTTGCGCTATTGCCCATGGCATTGATTCCGATGTGGGAGAGTCTCAACAAAAATGAAAGCTTAAATTCATGACATTCACCTTTGATACGTTGCGTATTGCCGTCGTTGTGCCCTGTTACAACGAGGCGGTCGCCATTGGCCAGGTTATTTCGGAGATTCAGACCATCCTGCCCGAAGCCACGCTTTGCATTTTTGACAATAACTCATCCGATGGAACCGCCGACGTGGCCCGTGCTGCTGGCGCCCAGGTTTTTCACGTGGGGTTGCAAGGCAAAGGAAATGTCGTGCGCCGCATGTTTGCGGACATCGACGCCGACGTGTACATCATGACGGACGGCGATGCGACCTACGATATGACACACGTTCGACAGCACATTGCCCTCCTGATTCAAGAAGGCCATGACATGGTGGTCGGATGCAGGCAGGATGAGCACAGCGAAGCGCAAACTTACCGGTTTGGCCACCGCTTGGGAAATCGCATGCTCACCAACTCGGTGAAAGCCATTTTTGGTGGTGAATTTTCTGACATGCTTTCGGGCTACCGCGTTTTCTCGCGTCGATATGTCAAATCGTTTCCGGCGAATGCACAACGCTTCGAAACCGAGACTGAGTTGACCGTGCATGCGCTGGAGCTGCGCATGAGCTACGCGGAGGTGCCCGTGAGTTACAAAGCCCGCCCTGAAGGTTCGTTCAGCAAGCTGTCCACCTATCGCGACGGTTGGCGCATTCTCACCACAATTTTCAAGCTATTTATCAGTGAGAAACCTCTTGCGTTCTTTACATTGGTGTCTGCCCTACTGACGATCTCAGCCGTTGCCCTTTCCGCCCCATTGTTCAGCACCTTCCTTCAAACCGGACTGGTGCCACGCTTGCCCACCGCGCTACTGGCAACCGGACTGATGCTGGTGTCATTCCTCTCGCTCGTATGTGGCGCCATCCTTCACACCGTCACGATTGGCCGAAAGGAGCAAAAGCAGTTTTGCTACCTGTCAGTTCCCCGCTTGGCGGTGGAACAGGCTAAAACGCCACCCCGACCATGACACAGCGCTCGCGTGGCGCGTCTGAGTTCCTGCGCTTTGGCGTTGTTGGGACCATCGGCTTCGCCGTTGATGCAAGCGTGTTGTATGCCTGCGCGCCTATCGCTGGCTGGCTGGCTGGTCGACTCATTTCTTTTCTTGCCGCCGCCAGCACCACTTGGTGGCTGAACCGGCGCCATACGTTCACAGGTCGCCGCAAAGATCTCTCTTTGGTGGAAACTGCGCGGGAGTATTTTCAGTACCTGCTTTCGATGCTGGCGGGAGGGGCTGTCAATTACGCATGTTATGTCGGCACGCTCTACTGCTTGGACGGACCGGGTACTGCCTTGCTCGGTGTGGCCATTGGCAGCGTAGCCGGAATGGGGGTCAATTTCACCTTGGCCCGCTTGCTTGTATTCAAACGTCCCAAAGCCACGCCTTGACAACGAACCCCACATTCGAACCTTTCACGATGCAACCTTTGCGCCTTTTTGACGGCCCCGCCTTAAAGGGCCTTATTGGTGTCTTTACCGACATTGACGATACGCTCACCACCGACGGGGCCATCACGATTGAGGCCTTGCAGGCGCTGGCCGCGTTGAAGGCGGCGGGTTTGCATGTGATTCCCATCACCGGGCGCCCGATTGGCTGGAGCGAGCCCTTTGCACGCGGTGACGCCGCCGCTGGCGTGGCGCCTTGGCCAGTGGACGCCATCGTGGCTGAAAACGGTGCCGTCGCTTTTCGGGGTGAAAATTTACAAGAAATTGGCCTGCAGCGCTTATCAGATAAGCGGGAGCCGCTATCAAAACTATATCAACAGGATGAAGCCACCCGGCGGCAGAACTTCACCCG
>JBBKVN010000093.1:0-3540 GCA_037968455.1 Rhodoferax sp. | reverse complement strand
TTTGGCCCCTGCCATTTTCATCTGCTCGTATTCCAGCAAGCGGCGCACCAACTCGGCGCGTGGGTCTTCGGCTTCTTCGCCCTCGGCCACCTTCTTGGGCGGCAGCAGCATGCGCGACTTGATCTCGATCAGCATGGCGGCCATCAACAAGTACTCGGCGGCCAGTTCCAGATTGCGGCTGCGGATTTCTTCCACGTACACGAGGTATTGGCGGGTCATGCCCGCCATGGGAATGTCCAGAATATTGAAATTCTGCTTGCGAATCAGGTACAACAAGAGATCCAGCGGGCCTTCAAAAGCCTCCAGAAAGACCTCCAGCGCGTCGGGCGGGATGTACAAATCCTTGGGCATGGCAAACAGTGGCTCGCCATAAAGACGCGCCACGGCCACGTTGTCCACTACTTCGGGCATGACAGAGCTGCCAAGCGCAAGCGGATCGATCAAGCTGGCGCTCTCACCCATGGTTGATTTTGCTATTAAAAAAGGAGCTGCTTGCGTAAGTGTGGCAGGGTCTACAGGTCAATTTGTTCAATGATCTGAATTGGTTTGGTAAACGTAGGGCTGTTGTTCCACTTCCGCTTCCCGAAAACCCACCCAGGCGTTGCGGTCGATGTTCTTGTCCCACAGCAGATCGCGCCCTTCGCGTTGCTTGGCTTCCAGAGCGGGGTCTTTGGCCTTGAGTTCGTCGATGAACGACGTGACTTCGGAGCGGTATTTGGGGCGGTAAAAAATATTCATGAACTAAAACCTCTTTGTCGCATTTTACGGGGCGCTTGGGTGGACAGTTGGCGGGGCCAGGGCGGCGGCCAGGGCAGTGGGCAAATCGGGGTAAATGTGTTCAAACCCCACCGCAGCAAGAAAGCCGCAACGCTGGCAAATATCCAGCGGTTGGTGGGTCAGGCCGCACACCATGAGTTGAACGCCATTTTTTCGGCAGGCGCGGGCCAGATCATTCAGCGCATCGGCGCCCGAGGAGTCGATGTAGATCAAGTTTTTCAAATCCAGCACCAGCGACTTGCCCGTTAAATGGTCTTGCAGGTCTTCAATCAGCCTTACAGCACCAAAGAACAGGGCGCCATACAGCCGGTAAGCGGCGACTTGGCCGGCATTCTGCGGATAGTCAGGGCATTCAGCAGCCGAAACCTCGACGCAGCGCGAGAGGCTGGAGATGCGGTAGATGAAGGTGATACAGGCTGCCACCAGTCCCACTTCCACTGCCACGGTCAGGTCAAACACCACAGTCAGGAAGAAAACTGCCAGCAAAGTCAGGCGGTAGGGCAGTCGGTACTGGCGTAAATGGACAAACTTGTGCCATTCGCCCATGTTCCAGGCCACAAACATCAGAATGGCCGCCATGGCCGCCAGCGGAATGTCTTGCGCCAGCGGCGCTGCCACCAGCATGACCAGCAGCAGGGTGAGCGCATGGACGATGCCGGCAATGGGCGAGGTGGCGCCGCTTTTCACGTTGGTGACTGTGCGGGCGATGGTGCCCGTGGCGGGCATGCCGCCGAAGAAGGGCGTTACGAAATTGGCAATGCCTTGTGCCATCAACTCCTGATTCGGGTTGTGCCGGTCATCAATCAGGTTGTCCGCCACGCGGGCGCAGAGCAAGGACTCGATGGCGCCCAAGAGCGCCAGCGTCAGGGCCGGAATCAGCAAAAATCGGGCACTCTCCCAAGAGAAGTCGGGCCAGACCAAGGCGGGCAGTCCGCTGGGAATGCCACCAAACCGGCTGCCAATGGTTTCCACCGGCAAGTCAAACAGCGACACAACGGCCGTGGCCAGCACCAGCACCACCACAGAGCCCGGTAGCGTGGCCAGTTGCCCGGTCCAGGGCATAGAGCGGCGCAGGCGGGACAGGCCAAATTGCCAAAACGCCAGCAGCGCCAAACAGGCCAGTGCCAACCCCGTCGCGTGAGGGTTCAGCGTGTGCATGGCGTCTTTTAAGGCGTGGAACATGCCAAAAAAACTGGCTGGCATGTTGGCAATGCTTAAGCCCAGGAAGTCTTTGACCTGTGAGACGGCGATCAGCACCGCAATGCCATTGGTGAATCCAATGATCACCGCAATGGGGATGAAGCGAACCAGCGTGCCAAGTTTAAAGAACCCAAACGCAAACAACATCACGCCGGACATGGCGGTGGCAATGATCAGGTTGGCCAGGCCATAACGCTCGACGATGCCATACACGATGACGATGAAAGCGCCCGCCGGGCCGCCAATTTGCACCCGGCTGCCGCCCAACAAGGAAACAATCAGACCGGCAATGATGGCGGTGAACAGGCCCGCCTCGGGCTTTAACCCGCTGGCGATGGCAAACGCCATGGCCAGGGGCAGCGCCACCACCCCCACGGTGACGCCCGCGCCCACGTCTTTCAGCAGCCGCGCGCGGTTGTAGTCCCTCAAAGCATCCAGCAGCCGGGGGCGAAAGCCGGATGAAGCACGGGGAGTCGCGGCAGGTGGGGTCATGGCGTGGGCAGGTGATCAGTCGTCATGGTCGGGCAGCGTGGAGTCCATCCAACGCCGGGCGTCGTTGAGCACCGGGCGCCATACCAGCAGCAGCAGGAATATGGCCAGCGGCACGGTGCTGATAAACCCAATGTGTTTGAACCCAAGCGCCCCGGACAACCCGCCGAGAAAAAAGCTGCCAATCAGGCTGGCGTGGAGGCGAATCTTCTGGCGGTTGCCTTTCACGAGACTGTCACGGGTGCGGCGGTTGATGTAGAACAATTTGCCCAGTTCGATGCCCAGGTCAGTGACCAGCCCGGTGATGTGGGTGGTGCGGATCTCGGAATGTGAGATTTTGGTGATGACGGCGTTTTGCAGTCCCATGATGAAGCACAGCACCAGCACGGTCAGCGGCACAAAGAGGCCGGCGAAGAAGTTGATGCCCGTGCCAAACAGTCCAAACACCAGCAACAAGGCAGCCTCCAGCAGCAGGGGGCGGCCATACGCACTTTGCAACTGGCGCCGCAGGCCCCAGTTCACCATCCAGGCCGTGGTCATGGCGCCGAAGAGGAAGGCCAGCAGCGAGGCCAATCCCACCCCGGCCAACGCCAGTTGGCCAAGTACCACCGAGTCGGCCACGGACGACAACACGCCTGTCATGTGGGAGGTGTATTGGCCCACCGCCAGAAAGCCGCCCGCGTTGGTTGCCCCGGCAACAAAGCTGAGCGTGACGCCCAGCCGAACATTGTTCTGGGGGGTCCGCTGGACTGCTGTCCAGCCGCGCAGCTGAGGGATCATGCGGTGGCTGGCTTAGCGCACCCGCATGCCGGGTTGGGCGCCGGGTGAGGGTTCCAGCACGTAAATGCCGGGGATGGTTTTTTCGTCCGCGTGGCCGGCGGCCAGCACCATGCCCTCGCTGACGCCGAACTTCATCTTGCGGGGGGCCAGATTGGCGACCAGCACGGTGAGTTTGCCCACCAGGTCTTCGGGCTTGTAGGCGCTGGCAATGCCGCTGAAGACGTTGCGGTGATGGCCTTCACCTGCGTCCAGCGTCAGGCGCAAAAGCTTGGTGGAGCCGTCCACCGCTTCGCA
>JBBKVN010000092.1:0-4528 GCA_037968455.1 Rhodoferax sp. | reverse complement strand
ATCAGCCACGCTGTGCCGCCTGACCGCGCGGTGGACCCCAACCAGATGTATCTGGCCGCCTATGAGTATGTGTTTCCACACTACGGCTGGGCCGTGGCGGCCACGGCGCTGTTTGTGGTCGTGTCGCAGCTCAAAATCAATGTCACCAACGCGTACGCGGGCTCGCTGGCGTGGTCCAACTTTTTCTCGCGCCTAACCCACAGCCACCCGGGGCGGGTGGTGTGGGTGGTGTTCAACACCCTGATTGCCTTCATGTTGATGGAGATGAATGTGTTTCAGGCGCTGGGCGACGTGCTGGGCCTGTACTCCAACATCGCCATTGCCTGGATGATGGCCGTGGTAGCGGATCTGGTCATCAACAAACCGTTGGGCCTGTCGCCACCGGGGATCGAGTTCAAGCGGGCGCATCTGTACGACATCAACCCGGTGGGTGTCGGTGCCATGGCGCTGGCCTCCATCCTGTCCATCACCGCGCACCTGGGTTGGTTCGGCCCCATGGCGCAGGCGTTTTCCGCACTCATTGCCCTGGGCACGGCGTTGGTCACTTCGCCCCTGATTGCCTGGGCCACGCGGGGCAAGTACTACATTGCCCGGGCGGCCAACCCCGCGCCACCCTGTGGCGGCTCGGCCGGCCATGCCGTGCAGCGTTGTGTGATTTGCGAGCGCGATTACGAAGGGCCGGACATGGCACATTGCCCGGCCTACCAAGGCGCCATCTGCTCCCTGTGCTGCACACTGGACGCGCGTTGCGGCGACCTGTGCAAACCCCACGCCAGCCTGTCCCGCCAGTGGCAGGGCTTGTTGCGCTGGTTGCTGCCTCGGCGCAGTTGGCCCTATTTGGACACGGGGCTGGGCGCTTTCATGCTGCTGATGCTGGTGATTGCGCCCCTGCTGGCTAGCGTGTTTGGCCTGTTGTACCGGCAGGAACTCAATGCCCTGTTGGCGCTGGTCACAGAGGGTGAGTTATTGCAGGCGCCGCAGGCGGCCCTGCGCTCGGGCTTTGTCAAAGCCTATATGGCGCTGCTGGTCATTGCCGGGCTGGTGGCGTGGTGGGTGGTTCTGGCGCACAAAACCCGTCAGGTGGCGCAGGAAGAGTCCAACCGCCAAACCCATTTGCTCATGCTAGAGATTGAATCTCACCGTCAGACGGACCAGGCCTTGCAAACCGCCAAGCGCGTGGCCGACCAAGCCCGCCACGCCGCTGACTTGGCCAACCAGGCCAAAAGCCGCTACATCAGCGCCATCAGCCACGAGTTGCGCACGCCGCTCAACAGCATTTTGGGCTATGCCCAGTTAATGGGTGAGGACGCCCACATTCCGGCGCACCGCAAGCAGGCAGTGAGCGTGATCAAACGCGGCGGCGAGCACTTGTTGTCGCTGATCGAGGGCACGCTGGACATGGCGCACATTGAGGCTGGCAAGCTGACCCTGAACGTCAAGCCCATGCACTTTGGCAGCTTCATGCAGGAAATGGCCAGCATGTTTGAACTGGAAGCCGATGGCAAGGGGCTGGCCTTTCACTACGAAGAAAGCGGCACGCTGCCCACGCTGGTGCGGGCGGATGAAAAACGGGTGCGTCAAATTCTGATCAACCTGCTGGGTAACGCTGTCAAATTCACCCAGACCGGGCGGGTGATCTTGCGCCTGCGTTATGCCCGGGAAATGGCGTTCATTGAGATTGAAGACACCGGACCAGGCTTGTCTGCCGAGGAGTTGGAGCGCGTTTTTGAGCCCTTCACCCGTGTCAACACGACCGGGTCGAACGTTCCCGGCGCGGGGCTGGGCCTGACCATGGCCAAAATGTTGACCGACCTGATGGGGGGCGAGTTAAAGGTGGTTAGCACGCCGGGCCAGGGGTCGGTGTTCAAGGTGAAGCTGTTTTTGCCAGAAGTCCACATCGCCCCCGACGGGGCTGGCCTGAAGGCGGCGCTCCGCAGCAACCCGCCGCGCCACGGTTATGCGGGGCCACGTCGGAAAATTCTGGTGGTGGACAACGAAGAAGCGGACCGCGAACTGCTGGTGAAGCTGCTGCAGCCATTGGGATTCGAACTGCGCACGGCGGCCAGCGGACACGATTGCCTGGACTTGCTCACAGCCGGGTTTCAGCCCGACGTGATTTTTATGGATTTGGCCATGCCCGGCATTGACGGCTGGGAAACCATTCGCCGTCTGCGCACGCTGACCAAAGCCGGTCATGCGTCGCGGCCTCACATTGCGATCGTGTCCGCCAACGCCTTTGACAAGGGCATGGACAACGATGTGGCGGTGCCAGCGGATGACTTCATTCTTAAACCGGTCCGGCACTCTGAAATGCTCGACTGGTTGGCCAACCGGCTGCAACTGACTTGGCTGGAGACCCCCGCCGCAGCCACCTCGCTGGCGCAGCCGAGCGCAACCACCACCAGAGTCTGGCCGCCCGCTGCCCAACTGGATGCGCTGCGGGAAGTGGTGGCCCTAGGCTACTACCGTGGCATCTTGAACAAATTGGACGACATCGATGTCGCGCAACCCCAGTGCGCCGGTCTGGTGGACGAGTTGCGTGGATTGGCCCGGCAGTTTCAGTTTGAAGCCATGTTGAAAAAGCTGACCCCGGAAAACACGCCATGAGCGCAAGCCGGTTGCACCTCCGATTCCATTTATGACCCAAAACACGCTCGACAAGACCCTGGACCGCGGCAACAGCGATGTGGTGCTGATCGTGGACGATGTGCCCGACAACCTCTCGGTGCTGCACGACGCGCTGGACGAGTCCGGCTACACCGTGCTGGTAGCCACCAGTGGCGAAGCCGCCCTACAACGCGCCGCGCAAGCCCTGCCAGATATCGTGTTGCTGGACGCCATGATGCCGGGCATGGACGGTTTTGAAGTGGCGCGCCGCCTCAAAGCCGGACCCACCACGGCACATATTCCTATTATTTTCATGACCGGCCTGACCGAGACCGAGTACCTGGTGGCGGCGCTGGAAGCGGGTGGGGTGGACTACGTGACCAAGCCCATCAAGCCGAAAGAAGTGATGGCGCGCATGGGCGTGCACTTGCAGGGCGCGCGCGAAAAGCGCCAGACCCGCAATGCGCTGGACGCCTTTGGTTACGCCAGCATCACCGTGCGGGTGAGTGACGGCAAACTCATGTGGCAAACCCCATTGGCGCGTGACCTGCTGTTGCGCTACTACGGCACCCAAGCGCCGCACATGCCCGAGCCGGTGTTGGTGTGGTTGCGCCGCCATGTGAGCCGTGCCGAGGTCATGGTGGAGCCGCCGCGTTTGAGTATTGAAGCCGGCCCCAAGCGCCTGACGTTTCGCCTGCACCAGCAGATTGGTGACAGCGAAGGCGGTGGCGACTGGCTCATCATCATGCAGGAGGTGAGCGACGAAAGCGTGATTCAGGCCATGGCGCTGAGTTTCAAACTTACGCCCAAAGAGGCCGAGGTGCTTTACTGGGTCATCAAGGGCAAGATCAACCGCGACATTGGCGACATTCTGGGGTCCAGCCCGATGACGGTGAAAAAACACCTGGAACGCGTGTTTGCCAAGCTGGGGGTCGAAACCCGTACCGCCGCGGCCGGCATGGCCATGAGCCGCATCCGGCAGTTGCATCCCCAGTTTGAGGGCTAGTTACAAGGTTTTTAGGCCGATAGCGCTTGATGGTCCTGCGCAGTCCGCTATCAAAAGAGGAGTATTTTGGGCGATCTCAGGCTGACAGACCCGCGTCGTCATCGGACTCAATAGCGCGGCGATTGCGGGCGCGTTGTACCAAAACGGTCAGTAGCACCGCGGCAGCAGCCGACCCCATGAGGGCGGGCGAGTTGCTCAGCACTTGGGTCAATCCATCCAGTGCCTGCAAGCTCACTTGCTGCACGCGTGTGGCCAGCGTGATGACGTCGCCCACTTGCACGTTTTGCACATCTTCCAGCGGCACGTTGATGTCGGCCAGCCCTGAGCGAAACCGGATGCTGGCAAAGATGCCGTTGGCCACGGCCATCAAGGACAAGATGCCCAGTGGTTTGATCAAGTGGGCCAGCAGGCGCCTGCGCTCAGCCGGTGGCGCGGCGGCGTACACCTCGCCCACCAGTTGGGCAATGTTGGACTCAGTCATGGGTGTGTCTGGCGTACCAGGGATAGCGAGCACTTTGGACTGAATAGGGTTCATTGTGATTTCTCCTGCTGCAAGGCGCCGGTGCTGGGGCCGCTCAAACTGCGTCGGTTTATTAGTTATGTCCTGAGCCTTCAGGTTAATCCAGAGTTTGCCGTTCAAATGTGTCCAATTGATGTCCAAGCGCGTCGATGTGTAATTTTCCGCCTTGTTTTTGACGGCGATTGGCTTGTTTTTAGGATGCTGTTTTAGGCCTTCCCCCCAACACCGATCAATCTGGATTGCTATGCTTTTGCGGGTGACGCAATCCGCCCCGAGGTTTTACAACTTGCGCCAGACGCTGGCCAGCCAGGGCTGCTGCTCGATCGGCAAACCCGGTGGCCGGTAGTAGTGGTGCAGTTCGGCAAAGCCGGCAGT
Source organism: Rhodoferax sp. (assembly GCA_037968455.1). Taxonomy (GTDB): domain Bacteria; phylum Pseudomonadota; class Gammaproteobacteria; order Burkholderiales; family Burkholderiaceae_C; genus Rhodoferax. The sequence continues at coordinate 20 of JBBKVN010000092.1, read as the reverse complement.
GGTCATGAAATGGCGCCAGC
>JBBKVN010000091.1:0-11647 GCA_037968455.1 Rhodoferax sp. | reverse complement strand
ACGGCGGAAACGCACGAATAGAAGATTTTGCGGTGCAAGAAGCAACGGAATTATGGTGAATTGCAACTTCCAGTCATCCGAACAAAGTCAACATCCACGCGGCTTCCAAGCGAACTACCGAATCAAACTGTCCATAACTGGGAACTGTACATAAGGGCACTTATGTACATTTCTGCATAAGTGCCCAAAGCGGTCTTCGATCAACCCAGACTCGCGACCGGATAGCGGACATTCAGAATCGGCGCGCCAGGCGGGTACGATTGACAGCCGCAATGGGTCGGAAGCACTAGTTCATCATTGACGTGAGCAGTCGTTTCTGTGAACTTGTCCGCCAGGCTTCGATTGCGTGACCGGTCTGCGTGCTTGTGTGTTCGCTAGGGTCAGGTTCGCCGCTTCGAGAAGACTAAAGAAGCGCCACGTCAGATCAGATGACCTGAGTGGCGCTAGGTTGACACCCGAAAGCTTTTTTCCTAATGAGCGAGTCGATTTAAGACAGGTATCATCTACCATCTGATATCTCAGGGATATGTCCATGCATCCGATTACAAGGCCTTCGTCTCTTAAAGATTCAGTGATAGAGAGACTGCGGGATTCCATCGTCACCGGTGAGTTGGAGCTTGGCCAGCCTCTGTCTGAGCGAGCGTTGGCAGAAAGGCTCAACGTCTCCAAGACTCCCGTGCGTGAGGCGCTTGCCCAATTGAGGGTGGAGGGCTTGGTGCTCGTCTATCCACAACGGGGCGCGTACGTGTTCACGCCTAATAGTGCAGACGTGGCCGAAATGTGTGAGCTCAGGCAGGCGCTAGAAGCAGCTGCCTTAAAGCTGGCCATTGAGCGCAATCCCGAGGAAACCGAAAAGCAACTCGAGAAAATCGTGTGTCGAATGGAGCAGGCACGTCGGGACAACGACCGCAGAGCCTATTTGATAGAAGACACGCTGTTCCACCAAGCTCTCTTTTCATGTTGTGGCAACAGTTTGATGATGCGCACCTACGACATGCAAGTTGGCAAGATCTCTGCGCTTCGCACCCATCTTGCGCGACGCCCAGGACACACAGACTTGTCATTTGCCGAGCACAAAGGCATTTTGCATGCTGTACGTAACCGGGATCCCAAGCTTGCACTTGCGACACTGGATACGCACATTGGGCGAACACGGCTCAGCTATTCTCAAGAGATCGCTCAGACTAATGACGAGACTGCTGAGGCGAAACAAGCACGTTGAGGGAGTCACGGCGCGAGGAACCAGCTGTGAAAACGTCAAGAGGGCCACACACACCGGTGACCAATTAGTGGCCCATCAGCGCGAAATTTCTTCACAAAAACCTGGGTAAACCCTATGCATATATCTTTCGACGGTTGTTAAACTAACTGGTGTACCAGATGCCAAACATCAGATGGCGATAAATCTGGTGACTCATGGTGGTGAGGCCGCGAAACGCAGCACAGGCTTTTTGCGACCGACCATCTTTTCTACAGCTTTTAGGAGTGCGACATGTTTATTGGTTTGAAGAAGTGCTTTTCCCTGACCCTGGCGGTGCTCTCACTAGGCGCTGGTTCAATGGTTTGCAGTTCGGCTTGGGCCCAAGCAAGCGTGAAAAAGGTGAAGGTTCAGATCGCCCACGGCGCATCCGATGGTTTTTCCATGCATCGCGCACTGGTCAAGATGAAGGCAGAGCTCGAAAAAAGCGGGCGATTTGATGTGAGGATTTTTCCGTCATCGCAGATGGGCAACGACACGGAAATGATTGAAACGGTGAGCACCGGTGACATGGACATCGTATTGAGTCCGTCCTCCTTCTTTACCAAGTACTCCAAGCCGATGAGTTTCATCGAGTTGCCCTACGTTTTCCCTTCAAGGGATGTAGCGATCAAAGTGTTGGGCGGGACTTGGGGGAAAAAAGCACTTTCGGAATTGGAAAGCAAGGGTCTGGTTGGTATCGGGTACATGGAAAACGGCATGCGCCACTTGACGAACAACAAGGCCGAAGTTGTTGGCCCAGCTGACCTGAAAGGCATGAAGCTGAGGACCATGCAGGTGCCGGCACACGTCGAGTTCTGGAACCTGACTGGCGCTTCAGCCTCCGGCTCGCCTTTCGCGGAGCTCTATACCAACCTCTCAACGGGTGTTTTCGACGGACAAGAGAACCCGCTGGCCCAAATCAGCGCGCAAAAATTCAGCGAAGTACAGAAATTCATGACACTCACCGGGCATGTCTACTCTGCATACGTGATCGCAGCCAACAAGGGCTGGTGGGATGGCTTGAATGCGGACAGTCGAAAGAGCCTTCAGATGGCCTTTGACAGCGCCTATGCCTACCAGCTCAAGCTGATCAATCAAGAAGAAACGAAGCAAACGGAAGAAATGAGGGCCAAGGGAATGAAGATCAAGTCGTTGACCCCTGCCCAGGTGAACGATTGGATGAAGTTGGCGGCGCCGCTGAATAAGAAATACGCCAGCCAAGTCGGTCAGGCTCAATACGATGATTTTATGAATTCAATCGCGGCGGCAGGCAAATAGCCGGCCGATGAAATCAATTTCATTGATCGAGCTCCGATTTTGATCAATCCATGATGCTGGGATCGATCTCCAGATATCCATCTGACGGTCGGTCCCCACAAAACATGGCCGCTCTGCCATCGAGAGTGCATTGCCGTGACAGCAGCCAACATTCCATCAACCTCTTAATGGGTAAACACCATGAGTAAGTTTCTACGAAGTGTGGATGAACATCTCGAGGAGTACCTTGCTTCTCTCCTCTTTATTGCATTCTCGACGTTGATGTTCGTGAACGTGGTCATGCGATACGTGTTTCAAGAAGCGCTACCGTGGGCCTCAGAAATGACGCTTCTGCTCTTTATCTGGTTTGTGTGGTTTGCCATCCCCTTCGCCACAAAGTTGGATTCCCACGCGAAAGTCACGTTTGTACAGGACTGGCTGCCTCTGAGACTCAAAGCTGCTCTGAATATTTTCCTCTCTCTTGTGACTGTTGCATTATTCATTCTGATCATCGATGCAGCCATCAAATTTCTTGGTCACAACGCAGTGCAAGGAAAAACAGGGCTTCTCATTCCATATCCGATGTGGGTCTTCTATATCCCTGCGCCCATCGGCCTTGCGCTCACCATATACCGCATCATGAGAAATATTCCCAAGGAGTTGAGTGCACTTGTCAACTCCTCTGTAATTTCAAAGGAGAATTGAAATGGAAGCAGGATTTTTCATCTTTGTGGCGATGCTGGTTTTGATTTTCATTGGCATGCCAATAGCATTTGCTCTTGCGGCCTCCGCGACGCTTACGATCTACTTTTATGAAACCACGTCTTTCATATTCCAGGCAAAGTCGATCGTAACTGCGGTCAATAGCTATCCTTTGTTGGCGGTGCCCCTGTTCATTCTGGCGGGTGATCTGATGTACACAGGAGGCTTGTCCCGCAGACTTACGGCGGCAATTTACTCGCTAGTCGGATCTATCAAGGCCTCGCTGTCCTATGTGACCGTCCTGGCTGCGACGTTCTTTGGTGCCATATCTGGATCTTCGCCCGCAACCGTCGCTGCGATCGGTACCGTCATGATTCCAGAAATGGACAAGCAGAAATACCCTGCGGACTACTCTGCGGCCCTGATTGCATCGTCTGGAATGATTGGCGTCATGATCCCGCCTTCAATTCCTTACGTGATGTACGGTGTCGCGTCTGAAGAGTCTGTCGCAACCCTGTTCATGTCGGGAATCTTGCCTGGCCTCTTGTTTGCAGCAGCCTACATGCTGATAGCACGCATACTTTATGGGAAAAGAAAGCTGGATACCCCGCTGAAACCATTCAAGTGGGATGAATGCCGGGCGACCTTTAAAGATGCTTTTTGGGCGCTCCTCGCACCGGTGATTGTCTTGGGTGGTATCTATGGTGGCATAGTGTCACCGACTGAAGCGGCTGCGATATCCGTCTTTTACGCCATTCTTGTCGGCGGCGTCTTCTATCGGGAGCTGACGGTCAAGTCGTTCATCGACACCCTGGGCCGGTCGGTTGGCACCATCGGGATGATTCTTGCCCTCGTCGCTTTTGCGTCTACCTTTGGCCGCATTCTGACCCTTGAACAGGTGCCGCAGCAGGCAGGCGAGTTGGCTGCGAGCATCTCCAGCAATCCCTTGGTGATTTTGCTGCTGATCAACATCGCTTTGCTCGTTGTAGGGATGTTTTTCGAGACGATTGCCGCGATCGTGATTCTGACGCCCGTTTTGCTGCCCATCGCCAAGAGCTTCGGTATCGATCCGATTCATTTCGGCACCATCATGACCATCAACTTGGCCATCGGATTCTGCTCGCCTCCTTTCGGGGTCAACCTTTTCGTTGCCTCTGCCATCACCAAACAATCCATCGAGCAGATATCCAAGGCGCTGATGCCTTATTTTGTGGCCATGATTGTTTTGCTGTTGGCCATCACCTTTATCCCGGACATCTCCTTGATCATCCCAAGGCTTCTTGGTGGATACGGTCAATAGACATTCCAACCAAGAAAACAGACGCAATTCAATTCAATTCAATAGAGAGAGATGAGATGACATTCGTAACAGGCACAGAAACACCAGTGGCCACGCCCATGCAAGGTTTGGCATCCAAAAAATTCAAGGTATACGTTTCCGATTTCGACTATCCAGACCTGTCGATCGAAAAGGGCGTGCTCGAGCCAATAGGCGCAGAGGTAATTGGGCTCTCCTGCAAGACAGGTGAAAGCCTGGCAGACCTGGCGAACGACGCTGACGCGATATTGCAGCAGTACGCCAAGATTGGTCGCAATACCATTGCGGCACTGCCCAACTGCAAGGTGATTGCCCGCTATGGCATTGGCGTCGATATTCTCGATGTGCCCGCCTGCTATGAGCACGGAATTGCGGTCACCAATGTCCCCGACTATTGTTTCGATGAAGTCGCAGATCATGCGGTGACGCTGGCCTTGATGCTGCTTCGCAGTGTTCCGTTTTATGACCGGAAGGTGCATGCCGGCTCTTACCGCTGGCAGGATTGGAATGCACCGATTCCACGCCTGCGTGGCGCAACCTTTGGCATTGTCGGATTTGGCCGGATTGGCCAAAACCTCGCTCAAAAGTTGAAAGCATTTGGGATCCGGGTGACGGCATCAGATCCGTATGTTTCTGAGGCGTGGATGCGCCAACAGGGGGTTGAGAAAGTCAGCCTGGATGATTTGCTGAAGCAATCCAACTGCGTAATCGTGGCGGCACCTTACACCAAAGGAACCCACCACATCATCGACGCCAAGGCATTGGCCAACATGCGATCCGATGCGGCGCTGGTCTGCGTTTCCCGAGGCAAATGCGTGGACAACAAGGCCCTGTACGAGGCGCTGAAATCCAAGGTCATTTCTGCGGCCGCGGTCGATGATCCCGAAGAGGAGCCCATGAAGATGGAAGCCTGGACCCCAGAGGCCAATCCGTTGTTCACGCTTGACAATTTTTTTTGCACGCCCCACACGGCGTACATCTCAACCGGCGCATTGCAGGAATGCCGAAAGACCGCCGCTGAAAACGTGAAATCCGTGCTGCTGGGTGAGCGGCCATGGGACCTGTATTTGCCGCCGGGCATCGTTGCAGACCAACCCTTCCGCGCGGGGTTTTCAGCCGCACGGAATTGACCACTCAACCTTTTACACACCACCTTCATTCATTGACACCTGGAGAACCCACATGACCGATACCTACGCCATCAAAGTTGTTAACCCACGCCCCCCCATCGACGAATCGCTGGTCAAGCCGTTCAGAGACCTCTATGACGTGCTCTCTATTTCCTGCGTCGTTTCGGACGCCATGGACAGAGCTAACACCATGGATTGCGGCATCGTGCCGCGCGCATCGAGCAAAAAAATCATCGGCCCAGCCGTCACCGTGAAACTGCGCCCGGGTGACATCGTTGACTGCCTTGAGGTGTTTAAGGTGGTCAAACCCGGAGACGTCGTTGTGATCGATGCATTTGGTGAAAAGACCACTTCGATCTGGGGTGGACTGATGTCGGGCATCGCCCGAAATGCCGGCGCGGTTGGCGCGGTGATCGACGGCTCGTGCCGCGATACCGACGAAGCCCGCATGCTGGATTTTCCCGTTCATGCGCGCTGGGTGGGACCAAGAGCTGCCCATACCGCCAGCACCCAGCGAAAAATGCCGATCGAGATCAACGTGCCCATCGTCTGCGGCGGCATCGCCGTGAATCCGGGAGATCTGGTGGTGGCCGATGAAATTGGCGTCGCCGTCGTGCCCTATGCCGAGTTGGCGACTGTTTATGCACGGGCCAAGGACCAGGCTGAAAAGGAAGAAGGCGCACGCAAAGACGTGCTCGCAGGCATGGGGGTCGATGAACTCCTCGCCAAGTACGGCCGCATCTGATCACGCACTGGGAGCAAGACAATGAGCACACACACAAGCGCGCTGGTCCCTCCGGACTTGGTCGATCGGCTCGAAGCAATAGGAATCATGGCTGTCTTGGTCGTTGACGATGCCAGGGATGCGGTCCAGCTCGCCCGTGTCTTGCTCGAGAACGGAATCCAGGGGATGGAGTTGACGCTTCGCACAGATGCCGCGATCCAATCGCTCTGCGAAATTCGAAGGTCGGTTCCCGAAATGTTTGCCGGAGTTGGAACCGTGTTGACACCCGAACAAGTCGGCGAGGCCAAGCGAAATGGATCGGCGTTTGGCGTGGCGCCTGGCTATAACCGCGATGTTGTCGCTGCCGCGGCGACGGCTGGGTTGCCCTTTGCACCCGGCATTGCAACGCCGTCGGAAATCGAAGGAGCATACAGCCAGGGTTGCTCAGTACTCAAGTACTTCCACGCCGAAGGCATGGGCGGCATTGAGTATTTGAAAGGCATCAACGCCCCTTACAAGCACTTGGGGCTTCGCTACATTCCCCTGGGTGGCGTTGGTCTTCACAACCTCAGAGACTACTTGGCACTCAAGGAGGTAATCGCAATCGGCGGATCCTGGATCGCACCTCAAGAACTGATCCAGGCAAAAGACTGGACGTCGATCGCCCGCAACGCCAAGGAAGCCACTGCGATCTTCCGGGATGTCAGGGGAGGCTGCTGATGGCTGCTCAGAGGACAACACGATGAATACGGGTTTGGATGTGTCGCCACAACTTCTCGCGCTCGACTGGGGGACTTCCAGCCTCAGGGCCTTTCTGATGGCACAAGGCAAGGTGTTTGAGACCCGTCAGTCCGGACATGGCATTCAGCACTTGCCGTTGCCAGGAACACCGGGCTACGAGAAGGCATTTGCTGAAATCGTTGGCGACTGGCTATCCCGGTGGCCTGAGCTTCCTGTCGTTGCCAGCGGAATGGTGGGTAGCGCACAGGGCTGGAAAGAAGCGCCCTACGTGCGCTGCCCGGCGAATATTGATTCGCTGGCAGAGCGCAGCATCTCTGTGTCGAGTGGCCATGGGCCAGAGTTGCTGATTGCCCCCGGCGTCTTGTACGACGAGCCGGGAGATCTCCCCGATGTGATGCGCGGAGAGGAGATTCAAATCGCCGGGGCGCTGCTCATGAATCCGCAGTGGGCGGCGCGTTCGTGCATGCTCCTGCCCGGCACGCACTCCAAGTGGGCGCAGATCGAAAACGGCAAGATTGTTCGATTCACCACCTACCTGACGGGTGAGCTCTTCGCCGTGCTGTGCAAGCACTCGATTCTGGGGCGGCTGATGCCGGCTGACAGCGACCGCGGGGCGCAACCTGAAGCAGCGGCTTTTGCGATGGGTCTGGCCACGGCCCGCGCAGGTGGGTCCGCAGACCTTACGCACAAGATCTTTGGCGCGCGGACCTTGGGTCTGACCGGACGCGTACCGCCTGAGGGGCTAGCGGACTACCTGTCTGGACTCCTGATCGGACATGAACTGGTTGCCGGGCTCGCGGCGGCCGGGGACTTGTCTTCGACGCCGTTGATCATCATCGGTGCACCTGAGCTTTGCGAGCGATACACACGATCGCTCAAGGAGATGGGCAAGGTGGCCGATGCGGTGCTGGAAAACACGGCGCCAGTGGGCCTTTGGGGTTTCGCCGAAGCGGCGGGACTCCTCGGCAAAGCTTGACGGGCCAGCAAGCCCTCGAGGCATGAGACATCCTGGTTTCATTCAACGCGGCAGGCGCAGACGGACTAGCCTGGTGTCGGTGAGACCGGAAAACACACAACCAAGGAGATACGCAGTGAAAGTCACCAGTGTCGATACATTCATCCTCAAAAGTGCGCTCGACAAACCGTTTGCCTATTCCCAGGGATGGGTAACTGGCCGGTCCACGACCGTGGTGCGTATTCGCACCAACGACGGCCTAGAGGGGTGGGGCGAGACGTTCAGCGTTGGCTTGCAGCCGCCGGAAATCGCCGCGAGCGTCATTGAACATGCGCTCAAACCACTGGTCATGGGCCAAGATCCCTTTGCAACGGAAGTGCTTTGGAATGCCATGTACGCCCGGACCCGGGACTTTGGGCGCAAGGGGGTGGTGATCGGCGCGATCAGCGCCATCGATATCGCGCTGTGGGATATCTGCGGCAAGGCCACGGGGCTGCCCGTCTGGAGGCTGCTGGGTGGCGCGTTTAGAAATCGGGTGGAGTGCTACGCCACGGGATTCTTCCGGCCCAGCGGTCGTGGCCAGGCCCAAGCCATGGCACAAGAGGCCGTCCGGCATGCGGATGCCGGTTTCTCCATCATGAAAGTCAAGCTCGGTTTTGGCGTCGATGACGACGTCGCAGTCATGAAGGCCATTCGCAACGCGGTCGGCGACCGTGCGGGGTTCATGATCGATGTCAACCACGGCTATGGACCCGCAGATGCCATCCGATTAGGGCGCGCCCTGACTGATTTCAATCTGCGTTGGATGGAGGAACCGGTGGTGCCTGAAGACTTGAAAGGGTATCGCCGTGTTCGCGACGCACTGGATATTCCCATCGCAGGCGGTGAGGCCGAGTTTTCCATGTACGGGTTTTCCGATCTGATCGCCGCAGGCGCTGTCGACATTGCCCAGCCCGACATCTGTCTGGCCGGCGGCTTCACTGCGCTGAAACACATCAACGTGCTCGCTCAGACCGGCGGCGTGCAGGTAAACCCGCATATCTGGGGCACCGCAATCGGCCAATACGCGTCATTGCACATGATTGCCAGCACGCCGACGACACACTTCGCACTGCATGCCGATCAGCCACTGTTCGAGTACGACACCTCGTCTCATCCCTTCAGGACTGCTCTGGTTCACAGCCCTTTGAATCACAAGGATGGTTGGCTGACGGTTCCGGACGGGCCAGGACTTGGTTTTCAGATAGATGACGCGTTCTTCTCTCGAACGGCTGTCCGTGTCGGGGAACACTGAGTGGTCTGGGCAATCGCAGCCGTTGAGGCCTCAGATGTTCAGCATTCGTTTGAAGTGTTCACCCCATCGTTCTTGAAGATCCACCGACACAGCCACCGCCACAAATTGACCGGCGCCGCAGGCACCTAACTACAAAGCGATCTGATAACGAGCCATGGACGTGGCCACGAACTATCAATACCCATCACCTTTCAAAAACCCGCACGCTGCACCAGCAGCGCTGCACACTGAAAAACCATTCGATGACCCAAACAACCACACTCAACGTTTTGATCACTGGCGCTACCAGCGGCATTGGGGCCGGCATTGCGCGCGCGTTCGCCTCGCACGGCCACAAAGTCACTGCAAGTGGTGCCACCGAGCGCGAGGTCGACACGGCACGAGCCGATCTGACCATGGCGGGGGTCACGTTCAGTCAGCTCGATGTGCGCGATGCGGAAGCCGTTGAGGCCTTGGTGGGTGGGCTCGGTCCACTCGATGTGGTCGTGAATTGCGCGGGCGTCATTCGCCGTGCCGCTGAGCACGACCCAGCTGTATTCGCCGAAGTGATCGACATCAACCTCAACGGCACGATGCGTGTCTGCGCAGCGGCACGTGCAGGCCTGAAGGAGCGACGCGGCTGCATCATCAACACCGCCTCGATGTTGAGCTTCTTCGGCGGCGGCCTGGTGCCCGCCTACAGCGCCAGCAAAGGGGGGGTCGCACAACTCACCAAGAGCCTAGCGATCGCCTACGCCGGCGACCAGATCCGCGTCAATGCCATTGCCCCGGGCTGGATTGCCACACCGCTGACACAGGCGCTGCAGGACGATCCGGTGCGTGCCGGGCCAATCCTCGCCCGCACGCCACTAGGCCGCTGGGGCACACCTGAAGACGTGGCCGGCCCGGTGCTGTTCCTGGCCAGCGATGCCGCCCGCTTCATGACCGGCGTGGTGTTGCCGGTCGACGGTGGCTACCTCATTGCCTGAACGCCTCTGAACCTTTCTACTTTTCAACGGAGATATTGACATGCCCCTCGTACAAATGCCCGGCATCAAGCCCGAAATCGCCATCCAGGCAGTTCCCGACGACGAACGTGTTTGGGTACCACAGGCACCGAACATCTGGTTTCGGCCGCTATTGCTCAATACCACCACCGGTAGCTGGTGCAACCTGTTACGGGTGCGCAAGAGCGGCGTGCTGTCGCGCCATATCCATCCGTCGTGGGTGACGGGTTATGTCATTAAAGGCGCGTGGCGCTACCTCGAGCACGATTGGGTGGCCCGCGAGGGCAGCTTCGTCTACGAGCCGCCTGGCGAGATTCACACCCTGGTTGTCGACGAAGTGGCCGGCGAACCGGAGATGATCACCCACTTCAACATTCATGGGGCGATGGTCTACCTCGACGATGAGGGCAACCACACCGGCTATGAAGACGTGTTCACGAAGATCGAAATGTGCCGAAAACATTACAGCGAGGTAGGACTTGGTGCAGACTACGTTGATCAGTTCATCCGTTGACAGGACTGAATGGCACGCTGGTGGCTCAACTTCCCCTATGCCGAGTCAGGCAGCGAAAGACGCCGTTGTCAAACAGCCGAAAGTCCCTGGGTATCAAGCTGCTCCGTCAGCTCAAGGTCCTCGTCGACTTCGGTATCAAGGTGGCTGCTACGACTGCGTCTAGGACGATGAAATTACCCCAAGCGCCCGGCCTTATCAAGCACCAGAGATGCTGGCGCTGCTTCCGGTTTAAGAGCTCTACGCAGCCAAAGTGAGCGAGCTTTATATGACAAGGGTGCGACCGCTGGAATCAAGCACCATTTGATTCCATTGTGACGCACAAAATTGTCATTGATTGCACTTTCATGGTTGGTCTTGAATGTTTGCTTTCGGAGGTTGATATCGATTGATGACTCGGCAACATTGGGTCGATAGCACCAGTCGACGCCTTGGCGTACGCTGTCATTTTCGCGACCTTGACTGGTTGATCTCGGCCGACCTATCGGTTTTAGAGGTCAATCGGTCGCTTGGGGTCCAACGTATGACCGTTGCGGTACCCGCGAACATTCAAGCTTCAGTTTCGAATGACCGTACCCAGCCTGACGCTGACCAAACGACATAGGCGTGAGCCAGTACCAATATAAGATTTTGCTTGCTCCAAAGCAGCCGTTTCCTAATGACGGCACCTGGTCGGGTCCGGGTGCCCACTTTGACGAAAGGTTCGCCACATAGCTGCCCTTCGAACCTAGGTGGTAACGGCGGCTTTGGAGCAGGCAGATCGCAAGTCTCTATGACCGGATACGCTGC
>JBBKVN010000090.1:0-17540 GCA_037968455.1 Rhodoferax sp. | reverse complement strand
CTGACGCTCAGATCCAGGTCAGCCTGCAACCAGGCGCTCAGGCGGCTGTTACCTCCTGCCTTGATGCTGATGTTGCTGGCCTTGATGGCCTCACCTGCAAAGTCGGCACCGCGCAAGTTGATGGCTTCGGTGCGCTCTTCACGCACATCGCGGTATTTGTTGACGATGTCTTCCACCGACTCCCAGATGGTGTGGACCTCTGGCACGGCAGTAACCACCTTGGTGGTGACTTCGGCATACACCGGTTTGTAGGCGAACTCTTTCTGTGCCTGGGTGGTCACTTCGTAGAACACCTGCACCCGCGAGTCAGTGATGTTGTGCCAGTCGGAGACCCAATGCTGGGTGTAGTCGTAGAACGTCTCCTTCATGGTGACCTGGTACAGGTCTTTGTACTGAATCCAGTACTCTTTGTCGTTGCGCTCGAAGATCGGCGCCGGGTCGGTCTTGGAAAGGGTCCACACCTCAGTGTGGCCAGACAGGACCTGGCCGGTGACCGGGTTGGTGTTGGGATGGGTGTAGTCGTAATAACGCGGGGTAGCGTTACCGACACGCGGGCTGGTGTTCCAGTAATCGCTGCGCCAGCCCCACGACGCATAAGAGTAACTATTGATGTCCGCCCATTTCCATGCGCCGGACTGCGTCCAAAAACTGAACGTATAGGCGTCCTTCTTGCCCGAACGCGCCTCTTCGGTGAGCTGGGTCAAGGAGGTCGTGTCCAACCTCAGGGCATCGAAATAGCGCTCGTCAGCCCTGACCATTTTGGTCGCGGCCGTCGCATAGGTAAAGCCGTTCACGCTTTCGTTGTAGCTTTTGCTGGTGTAGCTGCCATCCACGGAGGGGTCGCCCGTGAGAATATTCAGGGCCGGGGCCCACGACCACGTCGGGTCATAGCTGCGGCTGTAATCCAGATTGGTGCTAGTGGTTTTGTCCGCCAGGTTGAAGTAGCGCATCCCGGTGGCTTGCATGTACGAGGCTGCCCACACGGCACTGCCTATGTCTACGTTGGTCGCAAAAGGCGTGGCCGCCAAGCCTTTGGCCGCCTTCAGTGCCAGTGCATTGGCCTCTGTGGTGCGCGAGCCCTCCTGCGCATAGAGAACACTGCTTTCGTCCTTGTATTGGCCCACCCACTCGCCAGCACCCTCGCTGATCACGACACTGTAACCTTGGGTCGCGGCCACAGCCATTTGCTGGGCGTCGCTGAGCTGGTTGAAACTGGTGGTAGTGGGCGCTGGCACGCCATACTTGGCCCAATCCACACTGGAGATGACAAAGCTCAGGCTGGTGGCATCCGGCGAACCGGTCTTGACAAATTTGCGACCCACACTGGCGTCGCTAGCGCTGACCCAATTGCCGGCCGTGTCGGTGCCGCTCATGTTGGTATCGCCACTGAGGTACTTGGCCTCACCCTCGGAGACCAGACGCAGGATGGCGTTTTGCGCGCCCTCGGGCATCAGGATGTATTTATCCTTCCAGCCTGCTACGTTGACAAGGCCAACCTTGAGGGTGTTGTTTTTCCAACTGGCGTCTTCAATACTCTGTGTGGTGGTGCCGTTGACAGTGCGGGTAACCTTGACCTTGTTGAGCTGGCTGGCCTGGTAATTGGCCACGCCTGACACGCCGACGTCGCCGCTGGCGTAACTCAGGCTGTACAGCGGCATGTAGCCCAGGTGATTCAGCACCGCTTGGCGCTGGGCATCACTGAGCTGGGTGAAAGTTTTGTATTCGGTGAGCTTGTAGTTCCCCGTTACGGCTTCGGCTTCGCGGCCTGGCAGTGCATCGGTACCGGCGTTTTTCCAGTTCACCTGGCTGTTGAAATAGTCTACCCCTTCAATGAAAAACTCGCGCATCTGCTCGCCTGCCGGCGCATTGGGTTTCCAGTAGCCAATCTGTGACAGTGTGACCTTGAACTGCGTGAAGTTGCTTTCCACCTCAACCAGCACATCTGCGAGGCGCTGAATCTTGGTGACTTCGCTTTCGTACTGGGTGTAGGTGGTGTAGGTACGGCCGGTATCAACCTGGCGCGTGCCAGTGACTTCCTGGTAGCTTTCGGTGCCCACAAAGATGTAATTGCGGATCAGTGTGTTGTCGTCGTCGCCCACGGCAGCGTCAGACAGCACGTTGACATCCCCACCGGCCTGAATGGCCACGTCGCCTGTGGCCTCAATGGAGCCCTGACCCAAGATGGTGATACGCCCACCGTTCAAAGTAGCGGCGTCAATGGTGCCGGCCAGCGTGGCGGTGCTTTGCAACACGTTGACACCAGCGTTCATGCGAACGTCTTTGGCCGAGATGATCTTGCCGCTGACCAACAATTGCGTGCCTGCATTGAGCAAAATCAGTCCACTGGTGCTGTTGGTCGTCTTGAGCACACCATCAATGGCAATGGTGGGTGCCACCAAGTGGATCACAGCGTCGCTCTGGATGATGGCCTCTTGCAACGGCGGCTGCACCTGCTTGCCGGAAAGCACCATCGACTGGCGCGCCACCATGGTCACGGTGGCACCGGTGCCGGTGGTGTAGGCATGGCTGCCAGGCAACAGGTTGATCTGGTTACCTGTGACGCTGATGCTTTGCACCGCGTCAATCAGGCCGTAGGCAGTGACGTTGCCCCCGGCCGAGCTGATGATGATGCTGGCTACTTTGTTGGGCACGGGCACGACGGTGCTGCCTTCCAGCGCCGAGCCGATGTTGCCGTGGATCAGGATGGTGTCATTGGCGCTCAGCGTGATGCTACCGCCCAGCGCCGTGTCAAGCACGCCACCAGCGACATTATTGGCCTCGTCTGTTGCGGCGATGATGACACCCAGGCGGCTGCTGTGGGTGCCACCCTTGACGGTGAGTTGGTCGTTGGCAAAAACCAGGTTGTTGATGCTGAGCAGGCCGCCAGCGCTCAAAGCAACGTCGGCGCCAGTACCGGTAGCCTGAATCAGGCCATCGACGGTGATGTTGCCGGTGCTGCTGACGCGCAACTGGCTGCCGGCACTGGCGGTACTGATGTCGCTGCCGCGCGAAACCTGCAAGCCAAAGCCATTGCTTTCCTGCCCGGTATTGACCGTTAGGTTGCCAGTCGCACGCAGTGCCGCGTTGGCGGTAACCAACTCGCCCGTGGCCACATCAACGCGCTGACCACCCATGTAGAAGCTGCGCTCCACCCGAACGTCTAGCAGCGCACCAGTGCCCTTGACGGCGCCCAGTGCATCAAAGCCGGCTTGCGCCGAGCCACCCATTTGCAAACCACCGGCCTGCAGCCGCAGCGTGCTGTTGGCGCCATAGGTGTAAAGATTGCTGTCACCAGCCAGGGTGAGCACCCCGCCGGCACGCACATCAAGCAAGGCATCTGCTGCCAGCAACACGCCATAGGGGTTGGTATCGCCCGCCTGGGGCAAGATGTTGCCCAAGTTCATGTAGCCACCTGCTTGCAACAACAGGCGCTCGCCGGGGTTGGTGGCGGTAATGGTGGTGTTGAGCACATCCATATCGCGTCCAGCTTTGAGCTGGGCCGAGCCCTGCAGGCTGATCTCGCCACTCAGTCGCATGTCTTTGATGGCGGTGACCTGTACCTCATAGTCGAGCATGGAGGCGGTCGCCCGGGTGCTGAGCACCGAGCCTTCCAGAACCACACTATCACCCGTGAGGTTGATCTGCCCAGCGGTCTCGATTTTGCCGATTCTGGCCAAGGTGAGCTGCCCGGTCTGCGAGGTGATGTCCACCAGCGTCAGTCCCGGGTTAGCGATGCCGATGCGGCTGTCAATAGCAACATCGTTCACACCATTCAGGATGATGCGGCCGCTGCTGCCAGTCGAGCTGAAACTGCTGCTGGCCCAAGTGCGCAGGCTAGTCTCGCCGGGAAGTACATTGCTACCGGCGGTAATACGAATGTCGCGGGTGGCGCTGATCTTGCCCTTGATGTCGAGACTGTCGCGGGCGTTGATGATGACATCCGCATTGCTGCCCGCTGCAATCAGGCTGCCCAACAGCGTGCTTTTGCCCGCCGGGTTCAAGACAATGTTGCCGCTGCGAGTTTCAATGACGCCGAGCACACCCAGTTCCAAATCATTGGCAGCATTACTTTCGACCGAGCCTGCATTCAGATTGACAGCCGTATGGCCGACGACCCAGTTGTTGACGGTGATCTTGCCACCAACCACCCCGGCCTTGCCAAGGTTGACCACCGAACCTTGTTTGCTGGCGTCGATGGCGTACTCGCGCACTGCGGCGACGCGGGTCGTGTTGGCCAGTTGGGTAAAGCCCAATCGGTCTGCCCCCACAGAACCCGTGGCAAGAACGGCAAACTCCAAGTCACTGGTCAACATCAGCCGACCGTTGATTTCTTCAACACCCAGGACGGACGCGCCGATGGTTTGCGTCGTGCCATTGGCAGGTGCACCGCTTTGACCGGTGGTGTCAGTCACGGTGAACTGAGTGGCGTACAACGCGTTTTTAAGGTCGGCCATCAACGAGGTGAAGCCGGCGTTGCCCACGGTACTGGCTTTAGTCACGGTCACCACACCGCGCAGCTTGTAGGTGCCCATGTCGATTTCCAGCGCCAGGCTGGTGTCGGCGCTGATCTCGCCGGTCGCCAACTCGGTGAAGGCATCGGCCACCACTTGGCGTGACCAAGCCGGTGCCAGCACGGTCAAGTTACCGCTGGCACTGAGGTTAATGGCACTGTTCTCCAGGCCGGTCTTGAGGTGGACTGTGCTGAGCAACACCACGCCCTGGTCTGCGTAGGCCCGGTCAGGCCGGGCGGAACCGCTACCACCGCGCAGGTCAATCAAAGTGCCTGCATACAGATCGCGCCCAATGCGTATCTGTTTTTCGGCAGTGATGGAAATTCTGGACGCACCCGTGCCATGCTTGACCAAGGTGCCCACCACCATGCCCGCCGCGTCGAGCTGGTCGATGATCTGACCACCGGCAACCAACAGGCCATACAGTTCGGCGTCGTCTGCCGAGGTGACAATAATTTCTCCATTGGCGTTGGCCGTGGCCACATGGGCGCCGCCGGGCATCTTGACACCCACACCGTCATTGAAGGTCACGCCATCCACGGTCACCACTCGACCGCTGCCACCGGCGAGCTTGATGGTTTGGTTGGCGCGCACATTGCCGCCAATTTCGACCAGGTCGCCGTCTTTGGTGGCCGTCATGCCACCCAACCAGAGCTGGCCACCAGCCTTGAGGTCAACGGTAGAAAGTTCGTCGGAATAGCTGATGGTCTCGGATTTGAGCACCCCGGCTTCAAACACCTGGGTCACGGTACCTCCCGAGAGCACCATGCCAATGAGTTCGACATGGCCGACCGCGTTGACCTTGACCAGGCCGCCGCTGTCATCGGATGTTTTTCCGGCGGCAGTGAGCCCACCGAGGGTGGTGAGACGCACCGCTACGCCATCATCACCCGCGCCAGGGGCTGCAGTGGTGGTGAGCGTGACGGACTTGGACGCAGCCAGGCCGGTGTTGACCAGAATACGCTGGCCGGCGCTGACGTCGATGGTGGCGTCGCCGCTACCGATCCAGAGCGTGCCAGTGGCACCGACCGAGCCACCGGCAATGGTGGCACCGTGCAGTTCGACATCCTGCCCACCACGGATGGTGATGTGGGTGCCTGCAGAAATAGTGTTGATGAACGAGGTGGCGTGGGTGTAGACGCTCACGCCCTGCGCATTGGCGCCCGCGATGTTGGTGCCATCAAGTTTGACTCCACCGTAAAGGCTGATGTCGCCTGACACACGCGCTGAGCCTTCGAAGTACACATACCGATCCGACTGCAACACCAGATTAGCCCCAACACCAAACAGGTCAAGGTTGCCGCGGATGATGACGTCGTTTTCGCCGGTGACGGTCAAGCCTTGGCCAGCATCAAGTGTTGTGATGGTGCTAGTCAGCAGGAAGCCATAGCCGCGTTGGCCCAGCAATGCGTTGGACTCTTGCAGACTGAAGCGCTCGAAAACACCGTCGCCGTCTGAGTCATCGGCGTACACCACATAGGTCTTGTCGCCGTCTGTGATGGTCCAGCGGTTCTCGGTGTTGCCAGAAGGCAGACTAGTCTGGTTGGTGTAGTGCTGGCCTTCGTTGAACTTGGCCATAACCGATTTTTCGCCCTTGGTGGCATCCGGGTTGGCCTTGAAATAGACCTCGGACTGGTACCACTTGAAGCCGGTTTGCTCCAACACTCTGTACTGCTGGGCAGATGTCAGCACGGTCTCTTTGGCGTCGATTTGCACCTGAGTCAACTCACCTGCAAAGTGGGCGTCGGCTGCGGGTGGTTTCACCAACGTCCAGCTGGTCAGGCTGTTGCGGTAGTCATAAGGCGTAATTACAGTGGTAACGACGCCGTTGACGTCCTTGCTGGCATCACCCTGGCTAAAGCTGAGCTTGAAGCCTTGGGTGCTGTTGTTAAACCACACCTGGCCGTTGAAGCGGATGTAGCCCATTTTCTTGAGCACCAGATCTTGCTGCTCCAGCGTCAAGTCGGAAAAGGCGGTGCCGGTCGCCGGTTTCGTGGTCTCTCCCCAGGTGATGCTGGCAATGGTGTAGTCGGCAGACGCGCCTTCCACAAATGTCGTCTTGATCTGCTTGGCGGCATCAGCCGTTGCGTTGTAAAACACCTGCTGACCATAAAGGCTGTAGTCCAGGCCTTGAGCCACCATGGTGCGCTGCGCCAGGTTGAGGTCTTCAAACGACGCGAACTCGGCATAACTGCCGTTAGCGGCTTTGGGCTCACCTGCGCCACCCCAGTCGATGCGGCTGTAGTCAATCTGGCCTTGCAAATGGAACCCTTGCACCATTTGTTGGCCAGCTGCGGCAGTGGCTTTGTAGTAGTTGGTGCCGGCAAAGATTTCGTAGCCCAGCGCGAAGGCCACCTGTTTCTTCTGCGCTTCGCTCAAGGAAGAGAATGAAGCGTCAGACGCTGGCGTACCAGCGCCGCCCCAATAAATGTCCTTGTTTTGGTAGTCGGTAACCACACCTTGTTCGAAAGTGGTGAGAACACGTTTTTCCGGGGCTGCACCAAAGTTGCTGAAGTAATAACCAGTGACGGTGGTGTTGAAGCCCAGACTGTTGGCCACGGCGCTCTTTTGTGCCGGGGTGAGTTTGCCAAAGGTGGTGTCGGCATCGGGCACTGTAACGGCGCCCCAGTTGATGCCTTGAATGTCGTATTCGGGGAAATATCCCAGGTACTTGGCCGCAGCAATCTTCTGGTCGATCGTCAGACCACTGAATTGGGTGTTGGCACCGGGGTCAACGTTGGTCTCGGTAGACCCGCCATTCAACTTGACCATCCAATTGGCAGACGGATCGTAGTAGTACACGCCAAAGGTGGACCGCAGATTATCTGGCGCATCCACCACATAGCCTGGCGTACTGCTGCGTTTGGTGAACTGGAAGCTAGGCTCAACGGTGTAGCCCAATTGGAGCGCCACCACCTCTTTTTGCGCTTGGCTCAGGCTGTCAAAGCTGGCGCTGGCCGCGGGCGCTGCCACGCCGCCTGCCGCCCAGTTGATCTGGCTGTTGCTGTAGTCGGCCGGCAGCCCTTGCAGCAACGTACTGCTGTACTGGCCGGTGGTCGGGTTGAAGTACACCGTGCCGGTGAGCTTGGTATAGCCCTGAGCTGCAGCTTGTGCGTCCTGCTCGGCGGCGGTCAATGCGGCCGAGGTGAGATCAGCGACGAAATTATTACTCTGGCTGTTGTAGAAGCCGCCGTTTTCATAAACGGCGTAACCTAAGCCCTCCGCAATGCTACGGCGAGTTTCCAGCGGCAATTTGGCAAACGGTGTGTAGTTGGCCATGCCGGTGATACCCGGGGTGGCAGACAAGGTAATGCCGTTGTCAAGCAGGGCCTGACGAAGGGCATCGGGCAGGGTGCGGTTTTTCAGTGCCGTCAGGATCGCGTTGTCAAACGTCACGGCGGTGATTTCAGCACCAGGGATGGTGTCGAAGTAACTGGCGTATTCGTCGGTGTTGGTGCCGTAGTTTAGGCTCATGCCACCGGCGGCTGTGAGCGCGCCATTCAGGCGCAACTGCCCCTTGGTGTCGATGATGAGGCGGGTGCCGGTACCGGTGGCGACGGCCACCTGCTGCCCCCCAACGGTGTCAAACCTCGCACCCACCGTGACTGATCCTCCATCGTCCACATACAGATAGTCGTGAGACTTCAGCGTGACCAACGCGCCGTCTTGCCGCGCCGCAATCACGCCGCCAAACAGCAACTGAATACCGGTGCCGGCGTCCATGTAGATGCTGGAATTCGTGCCCTCGACATCGACCATGGTGGCGCTGATGATCGAGTGCGAGGTCTCGATGCGAACCTGGCTGTTGCTGTTAAAAGTCTTGATGCTGCTGCCGGTATCGGCGGTGAAACTGTTTGGCGCGGCGCCATAGGTCACCATGGCACCGGTGCCGGTTGAGCCATGCACCTGAATGTTGACCAGATCGTCTGCCTGCACAAAGCCCGTCACCAGCAACTGCTCGGTCAAGGTGATGTAGGTTTCCCGGCCATAGACGCCAGAGCCACCCACTTCCATGGGGGTGCGAATATTGGCGCGTTGCACCTCCATCAGCGCGGCGCTAAAGCGCAGCACGTCGCTGGAGCGCACATCGCCCATGATGTTGATTCGCTCGGCTGTAAAGGTGGTTTGGTCGGTCAGCTTGGCGTTGAACCAGAAGGTGCCGATTTGCATGTCGTTCACGTCACCCACGTACATGGTGACGCCAGTGGCCCGGTGCCCAATCTGGACGTGGGTAAAACCGTCTTGCAGCGCCGACAAGTCGCGCATGCCCAAATCAAACGTGCCGGTAGCGCCACCAATCGAGTAGTCACGACCGTAAATCGACTGGCCCGCCGCACCGATACGGTAGTTTTGCGTCAGGTCCTTGGCCGTCAGAATCAGGTTGCCAGTGCCGATAAGCTTGTTCTCGCCGGACTTGAAGTCCATGTCGTCAGCAATCAGGGTGATGTCTTTGGCCGCTGCGGCGGTCTGGATCACACCACTGTCGAGTGACAGCAGCGCCTCATGACCGGCCAACGTGACGCTGATGGCGCCACTGGCGGCATACAAGCCACCCTGGGCACCACGCACGCCGTCGGTGATGGTCAGACTGTCTTTTTCAGACACCAGAATGTCGCCCGCGCCCAGGTTGACCATGGTCAGTGCAGCCAATTCGGTGCGCAAACTGCCCACCAAACCGCTGGACTTCAGGTTGAAATGGCCTTGTGGCGCAACTAACTGCGCCTCAGCCACATTGATCACACCGGATGCGGTGAGCTTCAGGCCGGTGGCACCCCAGGAGTTGCCTGTCGGGTTTTTCAGGAAGGTGGTCAGCGCGTAGTCGGTGACCTCGATCACATCGACCGCGTCGTCAAAGTTAATGACCCGGTCTTTATAGGCGTACTGATGGGCATTGAGGTAAATCGCACCATCCGTTGTCAGGGCATCGAGCACCACCCGATCCAGACCGGAGCCGCCCTTGATGTTGAGCACGCCAGCGTTGTCCGCATTGACCACGTTGGCACCGCCACCCAGGGTCAAATTGGTCTGGGTCGATCCGCGCACCGAAATCGTGTTGTTGCCGCTACCCGCAACGATGTCATTTTTGCCACTGCCCATGTCAAGGGTGTTGGAGCCCGCTCCGCCGGTGAACTTGTCGTTACCGGCCCCACCCTCAAAAGTGATGCCACTGACATCGCCCCCCATAAACACGTCATTGCCATCGCCACCTCGAATCACGCTGCCCCGGGCACCGCCCAGGATGATGAAGTTGTCGTTGCCCGCGCCGCCATCAAAGTCCAATATCGCGTCAACCCCTTCACTGACAAAAATGGTGTCGTTGCCCTTGCCACCGCGCGCCACAATCCTATTCACGCCGGTATAAGTGTTACTTACGCCCAGTGAACTGACCTTGATGGCGCCGGTATACGCTCCAGTGGTCGTGTTTTGCAACGCCTGGATGTTGTAGGTTTCGTGGTTGACTTCGTCGTAAATGTCCGAGCCATAACGGTTCGGCGTGTCGCCCATGTGCAGGTACAGCGTATCGTCAACTTGGCTGTAGCTACTGATGATTGGATCAGCGCCCCAGCTCCATTTGTAGCCCGCTCCCACACTCATGCCAGCCACTGTCACGCTGGCGTTCAGGGTCGCACTGGCGGCGGTCAGGATGATCTCGCCACTAAAGCCGGCCAGCGTCGTGTTGATCTCGAAAAAGCCCAAGTTCAGGTGCACGTCCAGACTGCCGTAAACACTGGCAGCAAATAATTTGTTGCTGAAAGTCATGGACATGCCGGCTTTGAGCACCAGAATTTCCATGTCAACTTTCAGGTCGACCGACCCCTTGATTTCAAAATCACCATCGGACTGCATGTAGCCGCTGATATTGACCTTGAGCGCACCAAAGAAGTCGAGTTCAGCCTTGTCAAGACGTATTTCAAACACATCATCAATCAGGCTCATGCCACCTTCAAAACCAATGTCAAATGCCAATATCTTGATGCCGCCGACCAGATCGAGTTTGAACTTGGTGTCGCCCTTGATTGCATCGCCACCCAACAGCGGAATGTAGTCTTGCGAACCGGTGTTGATTTCCAATGTAGCGGCGGCGTGAATGCCAATGGCCGCAATACCCAGCTCAACACTGGTGGACGCTCGCAAGGCAAAGAATGCACCCTGACCTTGATCCAAGATGGCCGCGGCGCCGACAAACTTGAGCTCACCAAAGGCGCCCAGATCCAACTTCATGTCGAGGGCGGCCTGCAGGCCACTGCTGTCAATCTTGAGCGCCATGGCACCCGAGAGTTCAATTCCCACCAGGTCAATGACCCCGGTGCCGCGCATATAAAGCGAGGTAGCCCCCAGATCCAGGTCTTCCACCAGGGCTTTGCCGTTGGCATCGCGCATGACTTCCTTGTTGGCATCGAGCTTGAGCGTTTTGACGGTCTGCGTGCTGCTGGTGGTATTGATCTGCAGAAGTACGCTGGCTTCGATCGAAAAAACTCCGGCCACTTGCAACAGTTTTTGCCCGGGCGAACCCACTTGCAGGCTGCCGTAAATCCCTCCCTCGACAATGCCCAGCGTACCGGTCGCATCCAGGGGGTTCAGTAAAGGCAAATCAAGCGTGGCATTGATGCCCAACTCCATGCCCGACTCTGAAAGAATGATGCCGAAATCGCCCTGCAATGTGAGGGCGCCACTGAGCAAGTCCAGGCTACCCTCGCCCAGCAATTGCACATACTTTCCGGTCCAGTTGGGCTTGCCTGTGGGAGTGGCGCTGATGACATATTCCCATTCCACGACTTCAGGGGTGGAGGGGTCGTCAAACTTGGCCGAATCTAGCAGATCCCGGAAAGCCTTGGGCACCACATAAATGATGTCTTGCTCAAAGGTGTTGAGCGTGAGATCTAGCTTGGCGTTCAGCTTGGCCACTGGGCCCAAATCAAGGCTTTGCTCCAACTGCAACCGCAGGGCCACACCGGCCTTGCCACCGCGCTCGCCGATCACCAACAAGCCTGTGGCTGCGCTGGTCACACTGACGGCACCCGCACCAATGTCGACCATCACATCGGCAAACACCGTCAGACCATCACTTCCACTAAAGCGGAAATCCATTACCCCGGTCATCGACACCAAGCCAAACAAATCGACCTCTGCCTGTCCAAAGATGCGTATCAGTTGCTCACTGTAATTCAGCACAATCGGTTCAGACGGATTTCCGGTGGGAATCGCATAGCCCGCATTGATGATGTCATTGGACAGGTCAACATCCTGATTGACTGCCAGCGACATGTCGCGCCATGTACTCTTGGAGAAATCGATGGTCGTCAAGGAGAAAGTTGCGCTGGCGTCGTTATATGAGACGGCGCCGGTCACTGCGTCTTTGGTGTATCCAGAGTCGATGACCGTCCTGGCGCCGGTGTTCAGGTCCAACCGCAGCCCGCTCGCCTGCATGACCACACCGTCAACACCAACCAGGCCGATGGTTTGGATATCGGCCTGCGCAGCCATGTAAACACCAACCGTCAACCCACTCACGCCAAATTTGAGCTCGCGCGCTACGATCAGACCCAAATCCAGGTTCTCGATGGCCAAGCCCACTGCGCTGGCGTTGGGAACATCCAATTCGTCAATGCGACCGTACCCTGGCGTGCCAATTGCGCTGGTGTCGCGCCAGTACGCGCCGACACCCACAAAGCCATAGCCATCGTTGATGCCGATGGCCAAGGTGCTTACTTCAGTCACCTCTCCATTGGAAAGCGTAACGGTTTCTGAACCCTTCTTGGTGAACGCCATGGATGCCGACAACTGCACAAAGCCAGCCAAGTTGATTTGTGCATAGCCGACCTTGGCCTGAATGATTTCTTCGTTGAAATCCAGGATGACGGCTTTGTTTCCGCCCGCAGGAACTGCGAAACCGTTTAACGCCAACTTGCCGTCGCCATTGCGGTCTTCACCGGCATCCAACTTGCCGTTGCCATTTTTGTCTTCAGGGGAATTCTTAAAGCTCGCGCTGGTTTGGTAGTTGATAGACGGAGGGCCAATCAACTGAACGGCCAGATTTGGAATGGGGCCGCCAGGAACCAAAAAGGTATTGATGTTGATTTCAACATCGTGCATCTGAACATCGAGCAAACTGGCATCAATACCTGCCAGGAATGCATTGGCAACATTGGCTTTGGCCGAAATGAACTTGGGCGCTTGCGCCTTGAGTTCGGGGCTGGCTGTCAGCAAGGTTGGAGTCATGATGGCCAAGCCAAAGTCGACACCATCCACCACAACACCAATCGCACCGTTGTTGATGCTATCAAGCAGGCCGTCGCCATTGGCGTCAACGCCATAGCGGTAGGGGCCACCCACACCGGCAAAACCGGTCAGGCCGGATCCGCCGAGGGTCATCGCCTCCACTTGCATCGGAATCGTGGCACCGGTCCCCAATTCAGACAACAGAGTAGACAGGCCACCCGGATTGACGTCGACATTGAAACGCTCACCCTGGCGGAAAGCCAGGGAACCCCGCAAATTGAGAAACTCGGACACCTGGATTTCGGCCATACCGATATCCAGACCAATGATGTCTTCCCCCCCGAAGTCGAGATAGACCGGCGTGCCCCCGGTGGCTATTTCGTAGCCCAGTGGCTTGCTGTTGACGGAACCGGTCACCTCTGGAAAGCTGGTCTTAAAGTCAGCGCGCGAACGCATGACGCCGCCAAATAGCTCGCCCCCAGCATTCACCTGCAAGGTGATGTCTTGGGCTGTGAGTTTCAGAATGTCGCCAAATCCGTAGGTTCCCAGTTGGTCCGCGTGTGCGGTCAGAGAATAGAAATTTTTGGCTTTGAAGAAGTCGGGTAAATCGGCTTTGAAAATTCCCAAGCCAATGTCAAGGTTCTCAAGGCCAAATCCAGTCAGCCCACTTTGCTCAGACAGAGGGCGACTGAAGTCGGGCGTTCCTGCGCCAATGTAGGCGTAGATATTGGATCCACCCAGCGTGAGGCCCTTGAAGTCGACATCACTCACGCGCGAATAGTCATCAGAAATTCCGCCCAATCCCTTGATGGCATCGATGACGGTATTGGCCGTACTTCCGAGCGCAGATTCGATGAGCGTCAAGTCAGCGGGCAAGCCCGTGTACATGGTGCCATTGAAGGTTTTGCCCAAATTGAGTTCGAAGTCACCGCTCAGGTAAACAAAATCTCCCAGGCTCAAATTGACATTGGGCAACGAAATTTTGCCCAAGACAATGACGCCCAGATTGATGTCAAAGCCAATTGATAGATCAAGATTGCTGATGAAATTGAAGGCATCTTTGAGGAAGCCCAGATCAGGGACGTCAGGCAACAGATTGGTCAACCCTTTGAGACTGATGGTCGGCATGAAGCCGGTGGGCAGGTCAAAACCAGGCAGGCTTAAACCAAAATCAGGCAGGCTGAGGTCAGGGAACACAATGTCCGGAAACTGGACTTTGAGGTCTGGCCAACTCAGCACCAAGTTGCTGAGGGCTGAAAGGTCAATCTTGGGCGCACTCCAGGAAAAATCGGGAATGTCAAACATCCCGAAGTCTGGAAAGGCTGGCAAATCGGGGAGTTTGAAATCAGGGAAGTTGACCTGGATATCTGGCCATGCCGCGTACAGAGCGCGTAGGTCTGGCAATTTGATCCCTGACAAGTCAAACATGTCGAAGCCCAACCCAAAACTAAGGTCGGGTAAGGCGGGCAGTGTTGGCAGTGTGATGTCGGGAAACTGCACACCTAAAGTAGGCCAGGCCGCGTAAAGCGCACGAAGGCCGCCAATATCCAAACGGGGAATACCCAGCTCGAAGTTGGGCAGACTTAAATCAATATTGGGTAGCCCAAAAAGACTGAAATCAGGGAAGTCTGGGAGCGCCGGGAAAACAATATCCGGAAACTGCAAGGCGAGCTTAGGCCAATTGAAGACCAGTTTGCTCCACGCGGGCAGGGTAAAGCTAGGCAGATTGACATTGAAATCCGGTAGATCCAGCCAGGCCGCCCAATCCACTCCTGGCAAGCTTGGTAGAACAAAAGATGGCATCTCAAAACGGAGATCCAGAAGCGATGGCAGCTCAAACTTCATCAGTTGCAGTGACGGCAATTTGAAGTCGAGAAGGTCAAAGTCTGGCATCGTGACGCTGGGCAACCCCAGGCTGCCCAGATTGATGCTGGGCATTTCAAAGGTGAAGTCGAAGTCGTAGTTGATGTCAAACAGGTCGAAAATGCCCAGCTTGGCATTGATCTGCAAACCTAACAAGTTGGAGTTGTAGTCCAGACTGATTGCATTACCTGCGGTACCGACAGGAATGGTCAGCTTTCCACCTGACAACTCTGTGTAGTCGGCATAGAGACTAGGAATGGGGTAGCCGCCAACGGTGGCGCCATTGAGCCTTAGAACAATGTCAGTGCCTTCAAGCGTCAGGTACGGATCGGTGCCGACCAGACCCGCGCTGTCCGCGCTGGCATACAAGCTGTAAAAATTCACGCCTGGCACCACAAACCCAGAGGACTTGGACGGCGTGAGCATTGAGAGCACAAAGTCGAGGTTGTCGATGGCAAAACCGACTGCATCGGTATTCGGCGCGCTGGCGACCAAGACCCCTGTGATCGGATCTTTGGTCAGCGTCTTGTATGGACCATTGAATCCAGCGAAAGCTTGTACATCAACACCTGCCACGATCAAGGCATCGGCCGGAGCAACGATCTCCAAGCCGGCCAAATTGAAACCAATTCTGTCCAGTGTGCGCTTC
The DNA here is from genome assembly GCA_037968455.1 of Rhodoferax sp. GTDB lineage: Bacteria > Pseudomonadota > Gammaproteobacteria > Burkholderiales > Burkholderiaceae_C > Rhodoferax. The sequence goes on along the minus strand of JBBKVN010000090.1, from coordinate 2,297 downwards.
TGAAAGGCAAACCCCCCTTGCAGCGACACGATCCCGGCGACCTCGGCAGTGGCCAGGCCAACGGAGGCTTCGATCAGGGCCGAATCAAAATCAAGCTTGATTGGGTCACCCCCGGTGGCGATGCTTAGTCCGTTGGGCGTGGTGCCGTTGTTGGTAAAGTCGATGACCGAGCCGGTGACACCACCCTGGTTGACGGCCACTGTGACGTCACTCAGATTGAACTTGATGAAATCGTCAAAGCCGACAAAACCAATTAATCCAGCATTGGCTTTGAGCGCGGTGTATTTGGCCTTGGTGAGCTTGTCCTGAAAGAGCCCCAAGCCAAAGCTGAAATCATCAATGACCAAGCCAATCGCACCGGCGTTGGCAATGGCATCAGCCACCGTAATGAGGCCGTCATTATTGGAGTCGGTACGGTAAGGGCCACCGACGCCTACGAAGGCCTGGACGTGGCTGGCACCGATGGTGAAGGCTTGTGCCTGCATTGGCAGACTCAAGCCGAGTGCATTTTTCGTGGACAGCGTCTGGCTTGCACTCTTCTCAAAGGCAAAAGAACCACTTATATGGACAAAACCTGAAATGCTCAAGGTCGCGTTGTTCAAGCTGGCCCCGATGGAGGCTCCGCTCATGTCGAGCAGGACGGGGGTGCCACCTGTTGGCACGGAGTAGCCACTGGTTGCGGTTACGCCTGTGGCCAGTGCGAAGGTCTTCAGGAAATTGATGGCCGGGGCTACCCCACTTGCCGTGTTGACTTGAAAATCAATGCCTTTGAGCGACAACTCAAAGTCATTGGGGTTAAAACCGTAGAGTTGAACGGTGTCTGCGTGTGCCTTGGCCGCTGTGTACTTCACGCCGGCCGCCGACTTGACTTGCAAGACGCCAAAGTCAATACCTTCAGCACCAAAACCATAAAGCGTGCTGGCTTGATCCGCAAAAGACTTGCTGCGGTCAAATCCCTCACTGGCATAGCCCACAAACACATCAATGTCTGAGCCACCAATGGTGAAGCCAGTTAGCGCGCCCAAAGGCGTTGTGGACCCCGCCACAAAGTTGTTGAAGCTGGCTTTTTGGAAGCCAATCGATCCTTGAACGTACATGAACTCTGATATCTTCAAGGTCACTTGCCCGGCAAACACCCCGAGACGTTCCCCTTGAAAGTCCAGCGTGACCGAGTTGCCCAAGTCGCCGGTAGGAATCGCCAGGTTCCGGGCGGCTCCGCTGAAATTGAGCTCCCGCCCAGCCACGCTAGCGCTGTTGTACTCGAGGTCAACATTGGCGGCCGACAGTTGAAAGTCGTCAGGGTCAAAGCCATAGACCGCCATGTTGTCGGCATGCGCTTTGAGCGCGGTGTACTTGATGCCAGCGGAATCTTTAACGCTGAGCAGACCAAAGTCGATGCCTTCAACGCCAAACCCATACAGGCTGTCAGCTTGCTCGGTCAACGTCTTCGTGCGATCAATGCCGTTTTCGGCATAGCCAACAAAAGCGGTGATATTGCTTCCGCCAATCGAGAAGCCTTGCGCACCTGCAACCGCCGTGGCGCTCGCGCCCGCCTTCAATCCGGTGTAGCTGGCTTGCTCAAATCCAATGGAGCCGCTCAAGAAGATGAACTTGGAGATCGACAGGGTGGCCGTCTGGGCATACACACCCAGGCGTTTGCCGCCGTTGAAATCAATGGTGATGGCCCCGGTCGATCCCAGCTCCACCCCACCGTTAAACGAACTCGCGTAATTGATCGTACGTCCAAGCGCGTCAGCTGAGTTGTATTCAAACCGCAGGCCTTGTGCCGACAGCTCGAAGACTTCGGGATCAAAACCGTAAAGTCGCGCGTCATCCATCTGCGCTTTGAATGCGGTGTAGGAGTGACCGCCCACCTTGGATAGGAGGATGCCGAAGTCCAGATTGTCCACGCCAAAACCGTACAGATTGGCTTGTTGCTCAACCAGGGTTTTGCTTGTATCGAAGCCACCGTCGGCATAACCCACGAAGGCGGTGATGCCAGTGCCGGTCATGGCCATCATCGAGGTAGTGGAACTCGATGGCACCGTGGTCTGAGTGTTCAGGGCATTGTTGTTATTCAGCTTGATCGCGTTGATGGGCGAGTACTTTTCGAACCCAATGCGACCACTGAAGTAAGCGAAGTCAGAAATCTGCAGCGTCACATCGCCTTCAGCGCGAATGAGCTCACCCATGGCGCCATCAAAGTCGAGCGTCAGCACACTGCCAGTGCCTGTCATCACATCTAGGCTCTTGGCGGAGAAGTCCACCACCTGGTCATTGACCTGCGAGGCTTGATT
>JBBKVN010000089.1:0-3134 GCA_037968455.1 Rhodoferax sp. | reverse complement strand
GAATTAAGCATGAGATAAATCGTTCGCAATAAGTAGTGAACCAGCGTTTTAACAGAAGTGGGCGCGCTGACGGCAATCGTGGGCTGAGATGCGGCGTGATTCGACGCCGTTCGTGTTGGCTCGGCAGGTGTTTTTCTTGATGGCAAACTGAGCGGCAAGCCCGACGGATGGGTATGTGCCAGTCAGCGATGTGTCCCATCGGTGGGTTTGGAATATTACTTTTAGTGCTATATAAATAATAGCGCCTTGCGAATATTACATAAGGGGTACAGCCCTAATTTCACATATATCGTTGTCGATCTCCGGCGATGTTGATTCGCGGATCAACACCTCCAGTTGGCCCAGTAGCAGGTCGCGTAGGGTAAGTATTTCTGCCCAGCGATCTTGTGTGGGCTGCCCCGCCTCGTGTATTTGAACGATCTCGGCTGCCAAGTCATGAATGGCCTGATGGGTGGCTGCGACCACTGTGTAGGCGGGATTCCATCGATAGAGCAGCAGTCCCTCGGTGGCGATCCATTGCCCGATCTGGCACTCGTGAACGTCCATGGTTGGTAAGGCCACTCGGTCGCCCCGGAGAAAACTGGCCAAAGACGCCACCCAGGCCCGCAAGTCAGCGCCGGCAAACAAGAGGGGTAACGCCTCTTTGCCAATGACGGCTTGGTTTTGCCAAGCGGCGTCGGGGCGCCATGCGGCAGCCCAAGCAGGCATGTGGTCGGGAGCCATCGGTCTGGCAATGCCATAGCCCTGTGCCAACTCGCAGCCGAGTTGAAGCAAGAGCGCCCCGTGGGCCACTGTCTCGACGCCTTCAGCAATGACTTCACGCCGAAAAGCACTGGCCAGCCCAATCACACCCTGCAAAATGGCCAGATCATCCGGGTCGTCCAACATATTTCGAACAAAGCTCTGGTCGATCTTCAGCATGGTCACGGGCAGGCGTTTGAGGTAGGTGAGCGACGAGTAGCCCGTGCCAAAGTCGTCCAGCGCAAACTTCACACCAATGTCCCGGCAGGCTTGAATCACCCGAGAAACACCGGCAATGTCCTCTAGCGCGCTGGTTTCCAGAACCTCCAGTTCCAAATCACCGGGACTGATGTCAGGCTGGGCGGCCAGTAATGCCGCCAGGCGCTGGGTAAAGTTGAGCTGCTGAAGTTGGCGTGCGCCGATGTTGACGCTGACCGGCAGCCGTAGACCGGCCTGGCGCCATTGCACCATCTGGGCCAATGCCGCAGCAATCACCCACTCGCCGATCTCGATGGCCAATGGGTGGTCTTCAATCACGGGCAGAAACACGGCGGGAGAGAGCAGCCCTTTTTCAGGGTGCTGCCAACGAATCAAGGCCTCGGCGCCAATGAGCTTGCCGCTGCGCATATTGACCTTGGGTTGGTAATACAGCACAAACTCATGCTCGGACAGGGCGAGACGAATGCGTTCAATGCTCTCGTGTTGTCCACGAACACTGCGGTCCAATTCGGCGTCGAAGATGTGATATCTGTTTTTTCCGGCAATCTTGGCCTGGTACATGGCCTGGTCCGCCTGGCGCAGCAATTGATCAGCTTCCACGTCCTCGGACTGGGGGAAGAATGTGACCCCAAGACTGGCAGAGACCTGCAACTCAAGTCCATGGATATCGACCGGTTGTGCCGCAGCGCTAAGTAGACGGCTCAGCAGAGGCAAACTGGCCGCAGCGTCGGCCAAGTCGCCCAGCACGGCCACAAACTCGTCACCGCCAATTCGCGCCAGTGTGTCACCTTCACGCAGTGCATTGCGCATCCGCCCCGACAGCGCGATAAGCAACTCATCTCCGACCTCGTGTCCATGGGTGTCGTTGACGGCCTTGAAGGCGTCCAGGTCCAGAAAAGCGACCGCCAACTTGTTGCCATGACGCAATGTCTGTGCCATTCCTTGGTGCAATCGGTCGCCCAGAAGGACTCGATTGGGCAGATTGGTGAGCGCGTCGTAGTGGGCAATGTGCTGAAGCTTCTGCTCATGCTCCTTGGAGGCCGTGACATCCGAGAACAAGGATACAAAGTGCTGGGCGTGGCCATCGTCATTAAGTACGGTACTGATGGTTTGCATCTCGGCGTACACGTCACCACTCTTGCGCCGGTTCCAAACCTCACCGTACCAGTGGCCCTTGGTGTGAAGGTCTTGCCACAGCGCTGTGTAAAACGCCTTGCTTTGGCGACCGGAGCTCAAAATGCGAGGCGTCTGACCAACGATCTCGTCGTGCGAGTAACCGGTGATGTTGGTGAACGCGTCATTGACATCAATGATGGTGCCGTCTGGCGCCGTGATCATGATGCCCTCGCGTGAATTGGCGAAAACGCTGGCTGCCAAATGCAGCTTCTCTTCGCTTTTCTTTCGCACCGTGATGTCGGACACCAGCACGGCAAATTGGCGGACCATGGGCCGGTAGGCCACCACATCGAACCACTTGTCCAGCCCTTCGCTGTAGCTCTCCATTCGATGTGGCACGCCACTCAGGGCGACCTTGCCGAAAATGCCAATCCAGTCCACCTTGTCCTCGTGTACGCCCGGAAACAGCTCTGTCACCAGGCGTCCGACTATTATTTTGGAGCCGAAGCCGGTGACTTCGGCGTAGGTTCTATTGGCCGCCAACAAGCGGTAATTGACGGGGGTGCCCGATTCGTCGGTGACGATTTCGTGCAGGGCAAACCCGTGCTGCATGTTGTCAAACAGGGCTCGGTACCGATGCTCACTCTGGCGGAGCGCTTTTTCCATCTGCTTCACCGCCGTTACATCAACAATATTGCCAATAAAGTGCTGTGGATTGCCCGCTGAGTCGCGACTCAGGGTGATGGTCATGCGGGCGCAATAGGTGCTGCCGTTGGCATGGCGGTTTTCCAGCTCGCCTTGCCAGTGGTCATTGCTCAGCAGCAACTGCCACATATTGGCGAAATAGAGGTGATCTTGACGGCCGGATGCCAACAAACGGGGGTTGATCCCCTGAACTTCTGAGGCGCTGTAACCGGTAATTTGGTGAAAAGCCGCGTTGACCGCCATGATGTGGTTGTTGGCGTCACAAATGAGAATGCCCTCCATGCTGGCGTCAAACACCTTGGCGTTGAGGGTCATGAGGTGAAAGGCCTCGGCGCGTTGGTCAATCAGCACAC
>JBBKVN010000088.1:0-2657 GCA_037968455.1 Rhodoferax sp. | reverse complement strand
ACCCTGTCCCGCGAAGAGGCGCAAACCTTGTCGCAAGCGCAAGGCGTCAGCCCCTATGACGCGCTGATGGCCAAGTTTGAGCCCGGCACCCGCAGTGCGGACATTGACACCATCTTTGGCGACGTGAAAACCTGGCTGCCCGACTTGATTCGCCAGGTGCGCGAGAAACAGTCCACCGAGTCCGTGATCACGCCCCAAGGGCCGTTTCCCATTGAGCGCCAGCGCGCTTTGGGCGAAGAAATCATGGGCGTGCTTGGTTTTGACTTTGAGGCGGGCCGGCTGGACATCTCCACCCACCCGTTTTGCGGCGGCGTGGCCGAAGACGTGCGCATCACCACCCGCTACAGCACAGACGACTTCATGCAAAGCATGATGGGCATTGTTCATGAGTCCGGCCATGCGCGTTACGAGCAAGGCTTGCCCAGAGCCACCGCGCACTTGCCCGTCGGTCGGGCGCGCTCCATGGGCATTCATGAAAGCCAGAGCCTGTCGTTTGAAATGCAGCTGGGCCGCAGCCCGGCCTTTCTGAGCCTGATCGCCCCACTGGTGAACAAGCACCTGGGCGCGCAAGACGCCTTTGCGCCCGAGAACCTGGCCCGCCTGTACACCCGCGTGCGCCCCGGCTTCATTCGCGTGGACGCCGACGAGCTCACCTACCCGGCCCACATCATTCTTCGCTACGAGATTGAGCGCGCCCTGATTGACGGCGAGATCGAGGCCGACGACATTCCCGCCCTGTGGGCCGAGAAGATGAAGCAGTACCTGGGCGTGGACACCCTGGGCAACGACCGGGAAGGTTGCCTGCAAGACATTCACTGGACCGGAGGCAGCTTTGGCTACTTTCCCAGCTACACCCTGGGCGCGATGTACGCCGCGCAATACTTCGCCACCCTGCGCCAGACCCAACCGGACCTGGACGCGCAAGTGGCCGGCGGCAACCTGGCCCCTATCTTCGACTGGTTGCAGACCCACATCTGGCAGCAGGCCAGCCGCTGGGAAACGCCGGAACTGGTGCGCCGCGCCACCGGCGAAGCGCTCAACCCCCGCCATTTCCGCGCCCATCTGGAGCAGCGCTACTTGCAAGGCTGAGCGCCCCCCAAGCCCGCCCACGGTGTAACAATGCCCGCATGACCGCCGCCCGCATTCCCCCGATTCAGTGCCTGCTTACTTTTGAGGCGCTGGCCCGCCTGCGCAGCGTGACGCAAACCTCTGAGGAGATGTGTGTCACGCCCAGCGCGGTCAGCCACCGGGTGAAACAGCTGGAGCAAATCATTGGCACCAAGCTGTTTGGCCGGGCCGATTTTTCGCTCACCGTGGAAGGCAGCGAGTACTTGGCCCATGTGCGTGAAGGGCTGGCCATGCTGCAAAAGTTTCCGAGTTCAGCCGCCGCACCGGGCAAGCGCAAGTTGCGCCTGGCGGTCACGCCCACCTTTGCGCGCTCCATCCTGATCCCGCGCCTGCGCCAGTTCACCGAGGCCTACCCCGAGATCGACCTCACCCTGCAAGTCTCCATTCCGCTGCTCGACGTGGTGGCCGAAGACGCCGACCTGATGGTGCGCTTTGGCACCGGGCGTTATGCCGACATGGAACACGTGTGCCTGATGAAAGACGAGATGACGCCGCTGGCCTCGCCCGCCTTTGTTCGCGAACACGGCCCGTTTGTGGTGCCCGAAGACCTGGAAGGCGAAAGCCTGCTGCGCAGCCCGCTGGAGCCCTGGCGCAGCTGGTTTGCCGCCCACCATCTGGATTGGCCGGAGCCGATTGACGGCTCGCAGTTCAATGACATTGGCCTGATGTGCGACGCGGCCGCCGCCGGCATGGGTGTGGCGCTGGTGCGCCTGAAGCTGGGCGCGCCGTGGCTGGAGCGCGGCTCGCTGGTGCGACTGGGCAGCAACGCCGTCTTCGGCGGCAACGTGCCCAGCCCCCACGCGCACTACCTGTGCTGGCGCACCGGCATGATGGACCGCTGGGAATGCGCTGCTTTTGCCGACTGGCTGAAAAAGAGCATTGGTTAGTTATATTGAACAAATAGGCCTGCAGCGCTTATGGCACCTGCGGGAGCAGCTATTATTTTGAGAGCATTGTTTTTTTCAACCGTGTTGTCAAAATTGCTCAAACCCTTTGACGCCACTTGGCCCTACAGTCAAGGGGTGACATTAACCACGAGACGAGATCGCCATGAGTGAGCACCCCACCGCTGAACAACAGGCTTTGCTGGAAAAGGCAGAGCGGCAAGCGCAAGTCGTCAAGGCGCTGGAGGCCTTTATGCCCGCCCACGCCCTGCTGTGGCACCGGGAAGACACCACCCCCTACGAGTGCGACGGCCTCACCGCCTACCGCCAACGCCCGCTGGTGGTGGCCTTGCCGGAAACGCTGGAGCAAGTGCAAGGCATATTGCGCACTTGCTACGCCCTGGACATTCCCGTGGTCGCCCGCGGCGCGGGCACCGGCTTGTCGGGTGGCGCCATGCCCCACCAACTGGGCGTGACGCTGTCACTGTCCAAGTTCAACAAGATTCTGAAGATGGACAAGACCAGTCGCACAGCCGTGGTGCAGTGCGGCGTGCGCAACCTGGCCATCAGCGAGGCGGCAGCCCCGCTGGGCCTGTATTACGCGCCCGACCCGTCCAGCCAGATTGCCTGCACGATTGGCGGCAA
>JBBKVN010000087.1:0-4368 GCA_037968455.1 Rhodoferax sp. | reverse complement strand
TTGCACAACATGAATGCGCCGATAGACCGAATGGCCGCATCCGGGCTGCTGGCATTGGACTCTTTCATCCTGGGCTACGCCAACGATTGCAATAAGTCTTGCTTGCTCACTCATAAGGTTCCCTAGGAAAATCGACCAACCATTGTTACAGCATAGGTAGAGCGATCGTCATCCAGTCGCTGAAAACGAATGTCCCTTTTCAGTCACGTTGACCAGTTGAAACCGGTCGTTTTGGCGAATTGCTCAGTGGGTGTTGACGCTGACATCCAACTGACCATGTGTGCCAGAAATACTCTGACCAAGCAAATCCGAGGAAAAACGGGATGGCCCTTGCTTTGCAGGGCGCTAAGGCGTGGTCAACCCGAGATCGGCACAAATAGGCCAATCTGGTCATTCTGACATCGGCGCCAACATCCATACCGGTCATTCCCGATGCTGGTCCAGTTTGGGCATTTTTCAGACCCTAAAACTCGGGAGCAGTCATTCAACCGAGTACGCGGGTTCTCTTGGTTGACGGGCTCTTGAGCAGCGCTTGCGGGTACTCGCGAACGGCAGATTTACTGCAGTCCGGCGTACAACCGGTCAGGTTCTCTTTTAGCTATGTGTCAGTACTTTTGTCGAGCTTGTTGTTCTGATGTAAGACTGTTCAGCGTTGTCCAATGAGATCAACCAGCTAGAGCAGGGTCTTGTCGAAGAAGGCCGTAATCTCGATGGCGAGCTGCTTCAGTAATGCATCACGATCGAATCCCGTCGGGTTGGCGGCGACGTCGCCGTCTGGGCTCGGGAGGGGCATGCTGGGTGAATCCATGAAGGCGAAGTGCCAAGCATTAGGTTCCCGATGCAGGTTCGGCGCAGGCAGATTGCTTGCGACCCACTCGGCATGAAATCGAGGGACCAGGAACCGATCGAGCTCTGCCTCGTAAATCATGGTTGCCGACCGAACAGCCGCAAGCGATTCAGCTGTGAGCAGCACACCCGTCGGGGCCATTGCCACGACCGCGCGGACTCGATCGTCTCGAAGGGTGGGCGTGCTAGCGGGTAGAGGCGGAGTCGACTCCCCTGAGCGGCCCAAGCTGCAGAAGATAGGGTCTTCGGCTGCTTCGGCCTGGCAGTGCTTCCTCATCCTTGAAAAATCTGGCCTGGCTCCTGCCAACGCCAGCACCGTGTAGCCACCAGCCGAGTGTCCAAGCGCACCCACACGAGGCCCTTGGCTGTCGGCAGTAATCCGATCCTTCCACGACGGATCGGCCAGGATCGCGTCGATGACGCGGGAAGCTTGCCGCGGCCGCTCGTCGAAGTAGCGCTCGGGGCCTTTCTCCATCAGAGACCGATCCTGCCAATTGTCTCCGGGATGACGGAGAGCGGCGACCAGGTAGCCATTGCGGGCAAGGGCTTGCGCCAGGATGCTATGCCCAAGTTCGCTGCCGCTGATGCCATGACTGAGCAGGATGAGTGCCTTGACCTTATCGACGGGTTGACCACCGATGGCGACGTCAAGCTTGAATGGTCCCATGGGGATGGTTCGCGGCACTGCCATCGTTGGGTAAAACAGAGCGACCGTTGTCGTAGGCGCATCCGGTGTCGTACCGGCGACCTGGATCTGCATCCAGCCGGCTTCGTCGTAAGCGCGCGGCCAATACACCTTGACGGTGTTGGCGCTATGCGAGTAGTGGTTGCCAGCGGTGCGGCAGTAGGTCTTCAATCTGATTGTTCTTGTGCGTTGGCAGGCGTGCCAGCACATCTTTCAAGTAGGCATACGGGTCATGTCCATTGAGCTTGGCGCTCTGAATGAGGCTCATCACCGCGGCCGCGCGCTGCCCCGCTCTGAGTGATCCAGCAAATAACCAGTTGTTTCTGCCAATGGCAATGGGTCGAATCTGGTTCTCGATCCAATTGTTATCAATCGGCAATTGCCCATCATCCAGAAACCTGCTCAATGCAGTCCAACGCTTGAGGCTGTAATCCAGGGCTTTGGCGGTGGCCGAACCGTCGGTGATCTTCTGGCGCTGCAGGACCATCCACTGGTGAAACGCATCCGCCAGCGGTTTGGATTGGGTTTGGCGAATGTGTCGTCGCTCATCCGCGTGCAGATGTTTGACCTCGCGCTCGACGTCATACAGTTGACTGATGTACAGCAACGCCTGCTGGGCAATCTGGCTCTTGTTGCTCACATGCAGATCAAAGAACTTGCGCCGGGCGTGCGCCATGCAGGCGGCCTCGGTGATGCCATTGGTAAAACTCAATTTGTATCCACCGAAGTCGTCGCAGACCAGTGATCCCTTCCACTCACCCAGGAAGGTTCGACAATGCGCTCCCGCTCGGGTTTCGCAGAAATCGTAGACCACTGCTTTTAGATCCTCAAACGCTCCCGGCGCATAAGCCCACAGGTAAGCCCGGTGCGTCTTCTTGTTACCCGGCTTGAGCATCGCCACCGGCGTCTCGTCGGCATGCAGCACCGCGTGCTGGAGCATGGAACTCTTCAAGGCATCCACCAGTGGTTGCAACCGCACGCCGCACACGCCCACCCACTGGGCCAGCGTGGAGCGGGGAACGGCATAGCCGGAACGGGCAAAGATCGTCTCCTGCCGATGAAGCGGCAGGTGATCCGAATACTTGGCCACCAGCACTTGGGCCAACAAGCCCGAGGTTGGAATGCCCTTGTCGATGATCTGTGCGGGCACCGGCGCTTGAATCAAGGTCTGGCAGTTGGTACATGCCCATTTGCCACGGATGTGGCGCTGCACCGTCAGCACGCCCGGTGTGTAGTCCAGCTTCTCGCTGACGTCTTCGCCGATGCGCTTTAACTGACATCCGCAGTTGCAGGTAGTGCTGTCGGGCTCGTGGCGCAGTTCTACGCGGGGCAACTCTGCTGGCAAGGCTGCGCGCTTGGGCTTCTTGCCGGCGTCTTTATCCGTCTTGCCTGCTGGTGCCAAGTTCTCCAGCTCTTGCTCAATGGCTGCGATGTCGGCGTCGATGGTCTCATCGAGCAGACTGGTCTGACCTGCATCGAGCTGTTCGCGGCTGCGGCCAAACTTCCAGCGCTTGAGCACGGCCATCTCGTGCGTGAGCTGATCGATCTTGGCCTGACGGTACAGGATCTCGCGGTCTTTGCTGCTGATTGCCTGATCAAGGCTGGCGATTTGCAGGTCGAGTTCGCCAATTTGGTGGTCGCTTTGCGTGATTTGTGCGTCTTGCCGTGCAACCTGTTCAATCAAATCACGGGCCAGTTCGCGCAGTTGCTCTGCGTTCAAACTGGACAGTGATTCAGGGGCGACAACCATGGACGGTAGTGTGCCAACACAGCAGCCTGGTGCCTATTGGAGCATCCCCCAATAGACGCAAAAACCATAGCAAATGAGGTTATCAAACCACGGTGATGATTGCGCCCTCGCCAATGCGCGACCAGGGTAATCCCAGCACCAAGGCATCGAGTTGAGGTCTACTCAAACTGACCCGGTCAGCGGCATTCCCAGCAGGCCAGACAAAGTGGCCTTGGTGCAGTCTTCTGGCCGCAAGCCAGATGCCGATCCCGTCGTGCACCAGCACCTTCATACGGGTGGCACGTCGGTTGGCAAAGATGTAAGCGGTGTGCGGGTGGGCGGCACCAAAGACTTGAACGACCCGGGCCAGGGCGCTGTCGGTACCCGCACGCATGTCCAGGGGAGTGGTCGCCAGCCATATGGCATCAATCCGGATCACGCTAACCACTCGCGCAGCCACTGCGCACAAGAAGCGCCACCCTGCAATGGCCAGTTGACGAAAACGGTCGTGTTTGCCCGCCGGACTTCGATGCGTATGTCCGGCGGTGTCGGCGGCTCTGGCGGTGGGGATGTAGACGGCGCCGTCAAAGTGACCGGCATGAATGCAAGTGGCCCAACGACCAGGGTGCCCTGGCTATGTTCACGCAACCACCGGTGCACGATGTTGGCGTTGACGCCGTGCCTCAAAGCAACGGCGGCAATCGACGCGCCAGGTTGGCTGCACTCGCCAACAGCTTGGAGCTTGAACTCGGGACTATAAAACCGCCGCTTGGGGACCTTGGGGCCAGCCTCGCTCGCCATGGTGTGCATGATATTCATCGTGCACACTATCGCCAGGGTTCAGCACGTACTCAAGATGTGTTCGCCGGGCGCTTACGTTCATGATGTTCATCGCGCACACTATCTCCAAATGTCAGCGCGTCATCAAGGTGTGTTGGCCGGACGCATACCGATGAGGCAAGCTACGTCACAGACGACGGACCCTAAGCCCGGTAGGTCACGCGTCGGTGCTTGTCGCGCTCTGTGTTCACTACTTACTCCTCCAGGGATGTCGGCGCTTCCGACCTTGAGCAAGATTGCCGGGGACCCTCGGCGCGTACCGTCGCCC
>JBBKVN010000086.1:0-4313 GCA_037968455.1 Rhodoferax sp. | reverse complement strand
CCCACGGCAATAAACCAGCCGATGAGCAGAATGGCCACCGCGCCCAGCAAGGGGAACAGATGATTCCCCAGATTGGCCTGTAGCGTGTCGATGAAGGCAGAAAAGTTCATATCGTTTTTTCCTATTGTTGAATGGCTTGCTGTTCTTCTGAAATAGGGTTTCACTCCCGCAAATACCCCCCAAGACGCGCTCCCGAGGCCAGTATTCCTTTTTTAAGTTAACGCGAAACAAGCCTTGAGTCAAGTCAAGTGGCGCCCTGGTTTCCGGCATTAGGGGTCAAGTTGATGACAAAAAACGGATCAAACATACTAAAAAACGCTATTTGCTGACATTCCTGTTTTGCCACAGGAGCCCACGCCAGTGCCCACCGCCCACACCCACCGCGCTACTCTCCCCATCCCGGCGAGGGCATGACGGCGCCCAAGGTGCGGGATCTTATGGATGTAGACGGTCTGGACCGGACTCGGACTCCGATGGTTGCGCGCGCCGACCAAAGTGGATAGGTGGGATGCTGATGCATTGGCTAGTCAATTAGCTGCGCTAATGTTGAATTCATTGCATGCAATTCGTCATTCCAGGGTGGTGTCCATCGCGTTTCCACAAACGAAGAGCGGGTTGTCAGAGGCGCACGGTCTCTATTTCTATAGATTGAGTCCGGCTAGACCTCTTTGGTCAGGAGTTTCTAACCTTGGTCCTGTCGCATTTCGCATTGGCCTGGGGGGAAACCCCAGCACTTCGCAGGCAATGCATATCGACACACTAAAACTTATTTGTACGTCATTGGCTTTGACTTTTGTCAAAAAAGTCACGAAATATGGTATTGAGGGGGTACCATTGGTAAACAACTGTTACGGTGCAAGTATGAAAACTGTCAAAAAATCGGTGGCTTCCCAGATCCGTGATGCGATGCGTCGTGACGCTTTTCGTATTGAACCTTTGGAGCCGCGGGTTTTACTGTCCGCAGATCCAATTTTTGGCACCGCATTGATTGCGCTTGCACCGGACCGTTACGACATCCAAAGCATTAGCGAGGCTTATGCGGCTGCTCAGGAAAACAGCAGTCCGTCTATCTCGGTGCCCATGATGGCGCGCCTGCTATCCAATCCGGCCGCCACCAGCACAGCCAAAAATTTTGCGGTTGACGCAGTGTTATTTGACGTGAGTGAATTGTCTCTGCAATCGGGCTTCATGGATACCGCCCTGAGGGTGGCATCCAATGAAGTATTGGGGGGGAGCGGCACGCTGGACGTTAGTCTATTCAATATGGGTGTCGTCAGCCCAGGCTATTCGCCAGGCGTACAGAATGTCAGCTCATATACCCAGGATGCGTCCGGAACGCTATTAATTGAACTCGGGGGCACTACTGCGGGGACCGGTGACGGGCATTACGACCAGATAAATATCTCTGGCTCAGCCGTGCTTGGCGGCACTCTCGCTGTGAGTTTGTGGGGTGGTTACAAGCCACAAGACGGCCAAGTGTTCGACATCATGAACTTTGGCTCAGTCACGGGCAAGTTCGACGTTGGTTCGGGTTTGCTCAAGACCAATGACGGCGTCTATTTTGAAGTTACTCAGAACGCCACCAGCCTGACTCTGACCGCGCGCACGATTGACCCTTCACTTAGCTATGTTCTCAATGTACTGGATGACAATCCCAATGACTCGTTTGGATTGGGCATAACGCAGACCGACCAGATTGGGCAGTGGCTGAACTACAACTATTTTCAGGATGTGACTCCGCTTAGCTTCAGCGGAAGCTTAAACCTCGATAACAAACTCACTGCCAGCGGAACTTTCAGCGTGGGATTCAATGCCGATAGAAGCTTGACTCCCGCCGGTGGTGGCGCTCTAAATACCAACATCTGGAGCTTGAGCGCCAGCAATCTTGATGCCTTTATGGGTGTATCAGGGCAAGGCCTAACTCTCAACGGGCTTGACCTGAATTTGGCTTTTGTTCAGACCGAGAATTTGGGATACGGCTGGGTAATGGGGCAGGGCGTGCTGAGCAGCGCTAGTGTTACGGGAATCACAGGAGTGAGCCTAAGCGGCAGCAATCTCGCCCTTGATTTCAACTGGGGCTACGGCAACTTGATCGGAGGCGCGGCAAACAACTCATTGCTTGACCTTACCGCCACCCCCATCACGGTAGGAAGCAGCAGTTTTAACGCCAACGGTGCCACCGGTGAATACTTGGTGGCATCAGGCACGTTGACCGGTTCAGTGGGTGATGTGTCCTTAAGAGCGACCGTGGGCGTGTCAATTTTTGACGGCGCATTCACGATGGCCGGTCAGAACGTCAGCGCCAGCTTGGCCGCTGGCGGCATGTCGGCAGGCATCAGCAGTGGCTCATTCGGTCTTGTGTCTGATACCTCCGGCCTGCTGTTCGAGGCGGTGGGCGCGTTTAGTCTGAGCGGTGGCGGTTTTTCCAGTATCAGCGCCGATTCGGCCCGCGTCGTCATCAACCGCACCGGTGTCCTTCAGACCGGTCGCATACTCAGCTTCGCGAACAGTTTCAGCTACACCTTTGGGAATGTCGCGGCATCGACCAATCTGCAAGCGGTGGGTGTCACCGGGTTATTCGCCTCCTTGGGGGCGGGCCTGAGCATTGGTGGAAATTTCGCGTTCGAGAAAGATGCTGGAGCCAACGCAATGCGAATCGTGGCTTCCAATGCCTCGGCCCAAATTGCCGCAGGCACGATGGCTGTGGGCGTATCCAATGCAAGCTTGGGATTGTCCGTCTCCGTCGCGGGACGTGTGCTCGAAGCCAGCGGCGCGCTCAGTGCCAATTTGGGTGACGATATCGCTGTCTCGGCTAGCAATGTGACCCTGCGTCTGAACGAGACTGCGGTGGATGCCAGTGGCGCAACCGTCAGCGCTGCGGGTCAATCACATACCTTTGGCAGCGGCATGGAGGCCGGGGCGAAGGAGTTGTCAATCGTTGGGGCAGAACTGACGCTGGCGGGCTTTATTCAAGCTTCCGGCGCCTTGGTCGTGCGCTGGGCGGGCCAGCCTGCCAGTTTGACGCTGGCCGATGGAACCACCCGTACAGCTGAACAGATCTGGGTGGCTGGCACCGGTTTGTCCGCCGCAGTGGGCTTAAACCCTGGGAAAACCAACTTTGTTGGTTTGCAGGCGACAGGGCTGGAATTCGTGCTTGGCATGTTTTCTGATACGGGTAACGCCCTCAATCAGTGGAAGAGCCTATCTGGCACCTTGGGTGCAGCCACTCTATCTGGCATCGCGGATTTCACACTCGCTGCCAACGCGCTGGCGCTGACCTACAACACGTCCACCAATCAGCAGCGTGTCGCTGACTTCTCTGGCAGTCTTGGCCTGGGCATCGCGCTCGACGGAAAAGCGTTGAACTTGTCGGCGGACGGTGCCAAGGGCAACTTGCTGCAAGCCAGCGGTAGCTTGGAGCTTGACGCCTTTGGTTTCTTTGGTATCAAGGGCAACCTGGCGCTGCAAAAGAGCACGGAGCAAATCACTCTGGGGGATGCCGAAATATCGGCTGGCGGTACGCTCATCAAGCCAGCGAGTCAGATCAATGTTGACATGCTCACCATTGGCGGTAGCAATCTGAACGCTTTCGCGGGAATCAACGGCAGTTTTAATGCCGACGGCAGCCTCAAAGGCGGCGCCAAGGGCCTGAGCCTGTCGGGCGTGGAATTTGGTCTGGCCATCGCGGGCGAACAACTCACAGGGCTGGAGGCGCCGGGCGCGACAGCGCGCAGCTGGACGACACTTCAAGCCAGCGCTCTTGGCGCGACCTTTGTCGGCATCGAAGGTCTGACCGCCTCTGCTGACACGCTCAACGTGGAGATCAACCGGGCCGCAGTCGACGGCACTTTGGTGGACTACAAAGCGCAGGGGCTGCAAATTGCCACTGGCACCACGACCGAACCCAGCAGCCTGACCTTGAGTCTGGATGCCTCAAAGGGGCAGTTGCTGAGGGCCACAGGCAACCTCGACCTGAACATCTTTGGTTTTTTGCAGGTGTCTGGCGGCTTTGGCATTGAGAAAAAGTCAGGTTCCGTCACGCTGGTTGATGTGATCGCCACCACCGGATTGGATGAGTCGGCTACCCCGGTTAATGTGGAAATGCTCCTCATTGGTGCAAGCGGTCTGAGCGCGTTTGCCGGTGTTAACGGCGGCACTTCCGACGCCATGGGTTTGGAGCTCAGCAATGTTGAGTTCGGTCTAGCTCTTATGAGCGAAAAGGCAGATGCCGACCCCGCCACGGTGGCCCGCAGCTGGACCAGCCTGCAAGCCACTGCTGCAGGCGCGCGTTTTGTGGGCTTGGGCGATGACCT
>JBBKVN010000085.1:0-9916 GCA_037968455.1 Rhodoferax sp. | reverse complement strand
CCCACAAACACCTGGAGAAATGGGCGCATGAACACCCTGACGGCGCGCTCAAAGGCGAGGCCCGCTGGCGGGTGATTGGCGATGCGGCCGCTGAGGTGGGCCCGGCGCTGTTCTTCTCGCTGCTCATCATTACCTTGTCGTTTGTGCCGGTGTTCACGCTGGAAGCGCAAGAGGGGCGCATGTTCTCGCCCCTTGCCTTCACCAAAACCTATGCCATGGCTGCCGCGGCGATTTTGTCCGTCACCTTGATTCCAGTGTTGATGGGCTATTTGATTCGCGGTCGCATTCCCGACGAGCAAAAAAACCCGCTTAACCGGGGGCTGATTGCCCTGTACCGGCCGCTGTTGAATGGTGTGCTGCGCTTTCCCAAGAGCACGCTGGTGGTGGCATTGTTGGCGCTGGTGGCAACCCTCTGGCCGTTGCAGCACATCGGCAGTGAATTCATGCCACCGCTGGACGAAGGTGACCTCTTGTACATGCCCACGGCATTGCCCGGTTTGTCGGCGGGCAAAGCGGCTGAGCTGCTGCAGCAAACCGACCGCCTGATCAAGACTGTGCCCGAGGTGAAAAGTGTTTACGGCAAAGCAGGGCGCGCCGTGACCGCCACCGACCCGGCGCCGCTGGTCATGTTTGAGACCACCATTCAGCTCAAACCCAAGGACGAATGGCGGGCGGGCATGACGCCGGACAAGTTGATTGAAGAATTGGACAAAACGGTTCGGGTGCCCGGGCTGACCAACATCTGGATTCCTCCCATTCGCAACCGGCTGGACATGCTGGCCACGGGTATTAAAAGCCCGGTAGGCGTGAAGGTGCTGGGGCCAGACCTGGCCGTCATCAACCGTCTCACGGCCGAGGTGGAGCGTGTGGTGAAACCCGTGGCTGGCGTGACCAGTGCCTTTGCCGAGCGCCTGGACGGCGGGCGCTACATCGATGTGGATATTCATCGTGAACAAGCGTCCCGCTATGGGCTCAACATTGCCGACGTGCAGTCGGTGGTGAGCTCGGCCATTGGTGGCATGAATGTGGGTGAAACCGTGGAGGGTTTGCAGCGTTTCCCCATCAATGTGCGCTACCCGCGCGAAATTCGGGATTCACTGGACAAGCTTCGCGCCCTGCCCATCGTTACGCCGCGCGGCCAGCGTTTGGTGCTGTCGGACGTGGCCACGCTCAAAATCACCGACGGCCCACCCATGTTGCGCAGTGAAAACGCGCGACTGGCCGGTTTTGTTTACGTGGACTTGCGAGGACGTGACTTGGGCTCGGCCGTGCGTGAGATGCAAAGCGCCGTGGCTGAACAGGTGGTGTTGCCACCGGGTTACTCGGTGTCGTGGTCGGGCCAGTTTGAGTTTCTGGAGCGCGCCACGGCCAAGCTCAAGCTGGTGGTGCCGTTCACGCTGCTCATCATTTTTGTGCTTTTGTACCTGACGTTCGCCCGCTTTGACGAGGCACTTCTGGTCATGCTGACGCTGCCGTTTGCCCTGATAGGTGGCTTGTGGTTGCTGTACGGGCTGGGCTACAACCTGTCGGTGGCGGGTGTGGTGGGTTTCATTGCCCTGGCCGGGGTGACGGCCGAGTTCGGCGTCATCATGCTGCTTTATCTCAAGCAGGCTTGGCAGCAGCGCCTGGACGAGGGCAAGACCACCGAGGCTGATTTGCTGGACGCCATCCGCGAAGGGGCGGTTCTTCGGGTGCGGCCCAAGGCCATGACGGTCGCCGTCATTCTGGCGGGCCTGCTGCCCATCATGTGGGGCACAGGAACGGGCTCGGAAGTGATGCAACGCATTGCCGCTCCCATGGTGGGCGGCATGGTGACGGCGCCGCTGCTCTCGATGTTTGTGGTGCCGGTGGTGTATTACCTGTTGCGCCGGCGTCAATTGCCGAAGTGAGAAAATAAAAATATGAATCTTTTAGGCCTCTAGACCTTATTGAGTAAGCGCAGGTAGCTATATAAATGATAGCTGTCTTGCGCCGAAAAAGGTGTGCCCATGTGGGGCCGTAGCCTGCTGGACGAGCCAATACTCACCTCGCTTCCTCTTCCAATCTGTGGCGGGCAGAAGCTCTAACAAGCACGAACCGTACTTGTTACGGGCTTTTTGTCAGCTGTCGCCTTTGCTCAAGGCTGCTGACTCAGACGCTTCCAGCTGAGTCAACGCAGCTTTATAGCGTTCTTCATGTGGAAACACATGCACCAGGCGCTGGTACAAACGGCCCGCGCGCGCCCGATGGTGGCCAGCCTGCTCTACTAGGCCTTGTTGCGCCAAGATCAGCCCGATCTGCATTTCGCCATAGGCCAGAATGTCCAGTGCATTCCCCGTTTCTCCGTAGGCCTCAACTAATTCTGTGGCCACATCAATCCCAGCTTCAAAAGCCTGTTGGGCTTCATCCAGGCGCCCCAGCGCCCATGCCAACTCGCCTAGATTGTTCATGGAGACCGAGAGATCACGCAGGCGTTCCGGCGTCTTGCCAAAGTCTTTGATCAAGTCGCGGCGAAGCGTTTCGCTCTCGTGGTAGATCTGCTGGGCCTCATCCATGCACCCCTGCGCCTGGGCTACATTGCCCAGTTTATTCATCGAAACAGAGAGATCACGCAGGCGTTCGGGCGTCTTTCCAAAGTCGCTGATCGAGGCGCGGCGAAGCGTCTCGGTTTCGCGGTAGGCCTGCTGGGCTTCATCCAGGCGCCCCAGCGCCCAGGCCACGTCACCTAGTTTCTCCATGGAGACCGATAGATCGCGTAGGCGATCAGGCGTCTTGCCAAAGTCGCTGATCAAGGTGCGACAAAGCGTTTCGCTCTCTCGGTAAGCCTGTTGCGCCTCATCCGGCCGATCTAGCGTCTGGGCCACGTCGCCCAGTCTGTTCATGGAGACCGATAGATCGCGCAGGCGTTCCGGCGTCTTGCCAAAGTCGCTGATCAAGGTGCGACAAAGCGTTTCGCTCTCTCGGTAAGCCTGTTGCGCCTCATCCAGCCGCCCCAACGCCCGGGCCACGTCGCCAAACTGGTTCATCGAGACAGATAGGTCGCGCAGGCGTTCAGGTGTTTTGCCAAAGTCTTTGATCAAGGCGCGGTCAAGCATTTCGCTTTCGCGGTAGGCCTGCTGCGCCTCATCCAGGCGCCCCAGCGCCCGGGCCACGTCGCCCAGTTTGCTCATGGAGACCGAGAGATCGCGCAGGCGTTCAGGTGTTTTGCCAAAGTCGCTGATCAAGGCGCGGCGAAGTGTTTCGCTAGCGCGGTAGGCCTGCTGCGCCTCATCCAGGCGCCCCAACGCCCGGGCCACATCGCCCAGTTTGTTCGTAGAGATCGACAGGTCGCGCAGGCGTTCAGGTGTTTTGCCAAAGTCGCTGATCAAGGCCTGGCGAAGTGTTTCGCCCTCGCGGTAGGCCTGTTGCGCCTCATCCAAGCGCCCCAATGCCTGGTCCACGTCGCCCAGTTTCTCCATGGAGACCGAGAGATCGCGCAGGCGTTCCGACGTCTTGCCAAAGTCGCTGATCAAGGCGCGGTCAAGCGTTTCGCCTTCGCGGTAGGCCTGCCGCGCCTCATCCAGGCGTCCCAGCGCCCGGGCTACATCGCCCAGTTTCTCCATGGAGACCGACAGATCATGCAGGCGTACAGGCGTTTTTCCGTGGTCGTTGATTTGACCTCTGAGCTGAGCAACGGTTGTCTGGGCAATTTGCCAAGCCAGTTCACTGTGACCAGTTTCCATAGCACCCTCGACCGCGCGGGCTGCACTCCAGGGCGAGAGCGGGGCTTGCTTGCCATCACGGGCGGCCAGCCAACGCATCACGGTGGCGGGCAATTCGCCAGTTGGCGGGGCGGGCGTCGCTTCCTCTGTTTCTTCGGGGAGCGTTTGGGCGGAGCCACCTGTGTCGAGGTAAACCGACGGCTGGCGAATGGTCCACAAATCGGGCGCGGCTTCAGCGGTCTGTTTGGTCCAATCCAGTGGCAACACCAGCACGACAGTTCGGCTGTGCTCACGGGCCATGGTGGCGCGCCGCTCATTCAGCCGTTGCAAAAACTCTTGCCGGGCTTGATCCCAAGCGGGATCACCCGGGTGCCCGCTCAAACCCAGCCACAAGGGCATCCCCATCTCGACATCGGTTTGAGCGGGGTTGATGGCGAGGGGTAGCAGCCCTTGAACCAAGGATGCAGCCTGTTTGGCTTCAGAGCGTTGAAAGGGGCGCACCTGAGCCAGCATCAGGTCATTGGCCCGTTTAAATAAGGCCTCAATCGCAAAACTGTCGCTGCAAAAAACGAATATCAACCCAAATTCTTGAGCCCACTCAAGCGTGCTTCTCAGCGTTTGCCACGCTGACTCAAGCGGTGGCAGTGGGTTGCTCATGGCAGCTTGTCAATCAGGGGCCAAAGCAGGGGGTGAATATCAAACCACTCTGCACCGTTGCGGTAGTTCAGGATGACGCGCGTGTCGAACAAGCGTGCCAAGGTTCGCAGCGATTCGTCCCGGTCGGCCGCTATGGCGTTGTGGGTGCGTGCAATGTCAGCCAGCAAGGGCCATTCACTTTGCACCGTCAAACGCTCGGTCTCGCCCCGATTTTCATCAATAACCTGGTTGACCACCGGGTCGTCTGCCTTTAATGGCAAACGGTCCAGGGCAAATTGCGCTTTCCCCACCACGCCAGACACGAGGCGCTGCATGAAATGGCGCAGGTCGCCGCCAGAGGCTTTTGCCAATGCGTCCAATGCCGACGCATCCAAAACCTGGCCCCAATCAGCGTAACGGCGGTTGATGAGGCTGCGCATTTTTTCCAAACCTTCAGGGCGAGGCTGGCGCCGATTGGCCGTGGGGTTGCCGTTGGCAATGGGCTTGCCATACACACGCACAGACGCCAAAGCAAAGCAGGTGACGAAGTTGCGCACATCGGCCATCAAGGCCAAATAGGGCGGAACCGAATACACCACGCTGGCGCCGGGAACGCGCAAACGGTCAAAGTCCCCCGCAAACGTGGTGATGACGTGTTGGAACATGGCATCTTGGTCGGCACCAGAAACGCCACGCAGGCGTTCAAGCGAGTCAACAATGACAACGACTCGCTCGCGGCGGGTTTGTTTGCGGATGAATTCAACGATTTCGCCCGCAAACTCTTGGACCTTCTTCGTCCACTCCAGCGGTGTCGACAGGTTGCGAATCTTTGCCGCGACCGAAACCTGTTGCTCTTTGAGCTTGACGTCGAGCCCCTGTGCAGTGAATCCTGTGAGCTCCACGTCGGTTTGCAGCCAAGTTGAAAAACGCGTCCATGCACTGGCGTGCAGAAAATCTTGCCGATAGTGGGTGTCTGCCCACGCGGCTAAGCCTGCCGTGACCAAAAGCAAGACGCTTTCGACCGTGACTTTCTCTGTTTCGGTGATGAAGTCAAGGCTGTCAAACCGGATCACCTGAGCGCTTTCACCCAAAAGCAATTGCTCCAACCGGCGCAGCTCTGTGCTTTTGCCTGTGCCTCTTTGACCACTGAAGTAGAAAAGGTGGCTGTCCAGCGCAGGACGGGTCAAGATTTCTTCAAGCAACGCACTGATCACATCTTCTTCGGCACTGCCGTGCAAGCCGGGTACGTACCTTGGGTCATCAGGCGCAATGGTCGTATCGGTTTCGACCAAAGCGGCCCGAAAGGTACGAAGTTGAAGTTTGTCCATGCGTGAAATTATCGTTTATGTACTGTTGGCGCTGCCTGTATGAACTGCGGTTTTTGTGGGGTTAGGCCTAGGCGGGTTGGCTGCCCATCATGTATGGCACCGGAACCGGCTCAGAAGTGATGCAACGCATTGCCGCGCCCATGGTAGGCGGCATGGTGACGGCGCCGCTGCTGTCGATGTTTGTGGTGCCGGTGGTGTATTACCTGTTGCGCAGGCGTCAATTGCCGGGTGCGGGTCAAAATTATGAATAAAAATGGGCTAATGCGCTTGCTGTATAAGCGCGAGCAGCTATTTAATTCATAGCAATCACAACACATATCGGGCATCCCCGCATGGTTTTTGGGCTCGGCCTGGGCTAGCATCAGGCCATGCGTTTTTTACTGCAGTTTTTGAGCTTGGCCATCTTGTTGGTCAGCACGACTGCTTTGGCCGAACCGGGCAGTGTTTTCATGGGGCAGAACCCCATGGCGATGCCGCGTTTCGAGACGGTGGGGGCTGGCGTCATTCCGCGTGATGTGGTTCCCACACTGGCGCAGGACAAGGCCGGATTCTTGTGGGTCGCCACTGGGGATGGTCTGGTGCGCTACGACGGCTACCGGTTTCGCCCTTTGGAGCGGGATGGTGTTGAGCCAACAAAACGTAATCTGGGCTGGATTCGTGCCTTGTTGCCGGCCCGGGATGGGCGACTGTGGATAGGCACTGAAACCGATGGCCTCGCCGTCTATAACCCTGATCTGGAAAAAGTGACCGACTTTGGGTTGGGTGGCGCTGCGGGCGTGGCGATGCCAACAGTCCGCGCCTTGGCCGAAGACCAGGACGGCCGCATTTGGGTGGGCAGCATCGGTGGCGGGGTGGCCCGGTTAGACCCCGTTCGCGGCACTTTCACCACCTATCGACACTCCTCACAGCCCGGCAGCCTGCCCGATGACCGTGTGCAAGCCCTGTTGGTCGATCGAGAAGGCACGCTTTGGGTTGGCACCTGGGCGGGATTGAGCCGGCTCAAACGTGGGAGTGAGGTGTTTGAGCCCGTGCTCTCCGCCGGCACGGGCGCTGCCCCGCTGGGCGGGCAGTTGGTTCAGGCGCTGTACCAAGGCGCGGATGACCGAATTTGGGTTGGCACCCAACAGGGACGGGTGGCTGTCATAGATCCCGTCACGCTAAGTGCTGAGGTGCCGAGCGGGTCACAGCGCCTGGCCGTGACGTCGACCAGTGCCGTGTCCAGCTTTGTGGAAGTCCCAGGTGAGGGCATGTGGGTGGGGCGCTCCGATGGGGTCGAGATATACGACTTGGCGCTGGTGCTGCAAAAGCAACTCAGACATGACAGACGGCAACGCTCGGGGTTGGCCGGCAATGAAGTCACCACGCTGGTGCGGGATCAGGCCGGCTGGATTTGGGTCGGCGGCTTTGGTTTGGGGCTGCAACGACACAACCCGAACAACCGCAGCATCTGGCTGCGTGGCGCCGATGACAACCCCTCGAGTCGACTGGACGGGCCCAGTGTGCGCAGCCTGCTGCAATTGGACAACGGAGAAATTTGGGCCGCTTCGCACCGGGGCGGGGTGGCGGTTATGGACAGCCAGTTGCGGGTCATCGGGGAGGTGGTTCCCCCGGCCGGTGGTTCGTCAACCCGTGCCGCACAAGGACCAGCGTCCATCGCCAACGGGCGAACCGTGATGGTCAAAGCCATGGCACAAACGCGTGACGGCGCGGTGTGGCTGGGCACCACAACACAGCTCTTGGAGTATGGACGTAATCGACAGCTTTTGAGTACCTTGCAAACCGGGGCGGGGGAGATTCGCCGCATGCTGGCCACCCGCGACGGGACGCTCTGGGTGGGCACGGCCGATGGGCTTTACGAATTCGACCCCAAGCTCAGGTCCTTGGTTCGGGTGACCCTGAACGCGGACGCCACTCGCCTGGCAGGTGGCATTCATGCCCTGGCAGAAGCACCAGACCAGAGCGTTTGGGTTGGTGGCGAGAAAGGCCTGTTTCGCATTGCGCCGGGAGGTCATTCATTGGAGCCCGTTGTGGCGCAGGCCGGGGCTGAGCTTGGCAACCCGAGCGTGGGCGGGCTCTTGTTTGACCGTCAAAACACCTTGTGGATCGACACCGGCGTCACAGGGTTGCACCGAATGAGCAGTTGGGATGGGAAGGTCGCCCGTTTTGACCGAATCAGTGAACGCCATGGCATTCTCAACCGACCGTTTGGCGTCAATTTACTGGAGGATGGCCGTGGGCGAATCTGGACGCAAATGTATGTTTACGACCCTAAACTGGATCGATTGAATGAGCTCACGGCCGTTGACGGCGCGGACTTGGGCACGGGCTGGTTCATGTCTTATGAAAAAACTGCGGACGGGCGAATGCTGTTTGGCGGCAGCAAAGGCATTCTGGTGGTCAAGCCGGAGGGTTTTGACGTGTCGGATTTCGCACCCCGAGTGGTCGTGTCAACTTTGTTTGTCAATGGCGTGGCCCAGAAGGCAGGGCAAGTCCGCAAAGGGTTGCAAGTTGCACCGGATCAACGCAGTTTTGGCGTTGAATTTTCGGCGCTCGACTTCGCCGATCCGAACCGGATTCGCTATGCCTATCGTTTACTGGGGTTTGATCCGGACTGGATCAACCGCGACGCCAGCTCCCGTATTGCCAGTTACGGCAACCTGGATCCGGGCCACTACGTTCTCAAGGTGAAGGCCACCAACCGAAGTGGCGTATGGAGCCCTCACGAATTGAGCATTGACGTTCAAGTGTTGCCAGCCTGGTGGCAGCAATGGTGGGTTCGGCTATTGGCCAGCCTGTTGGGGCTGGGGCTGTTGGTGGGGGTGGTGCATGTTCGCACCCGTCATCTCAGGCGGGTTCAGTTGGCGCTGGAAGCCAGGGTGCGGGAGCGCACCGCAGAGCTGCAGGACTTGACACTGGCTTTGCAACGAGAGTCCGCCGCATTGCACGAATCCAGCCTAACTGACCCGCTGACGGGCCTTCGAAACCGGCGATTTTTAACCCAGCACATTGATGCTGAGGTCGCGTTGGTGGTGCGCTCCCATGAAAACCATTTGCTGCCCGGAGCCCAGACGACGGCTCAGGTCGATTTGATTTTCTTCATGTTTGATATTGACCATTTCAAGGAAGTCAACGATCTGTACGGGCACGCGGCTGGTGACGCCGTGATCAAGCAAATGCGCAGCCGCCTGCTCCGGGTGTTTCGCGACAGCGATTACCTGGTGCGTTGGGGCGGCGAGGAGTTCCTTGTCGTTGCCCGTGCCACGACCCGCGCCCATGCCATTGAGTTGGCAGAGCGAGCCTGCGCCGCCATTGGTGAGGTTCCTTTTGAACTCGACGACGGCATGCGCTTGACCAAAACTTGCTCAGTCGGCTTTTCCTGCTTCCCGCTGAGCCCGGAGTTTCCCCGTGCCCTGACGTGGGACGCCGCCGTGAGGTTGGCGGATGCTTGCCTGTATGCCGTGAAAAAAGCCGGACGAAATGGCTGGATGGGTGTGCTGGGCGTACGGGCAACGTCGTTGCCTGAGCTGCAGGCCGCAGCGAGTGGACCCCTCGTTGCCGGTGTGAGTTCAGGCCGTTTGGTGCTGATGCATTCGGTCGGTTTGGAGCATTGGGCTCAAGCCCAGTCTCAATTTGGCGAACTCAACTAACTGGCTTGATCCCCTTGCGCCCGAGGGATGAGTGGGGAGCGCCAAAAGGCGATGCCTGAGAGTCGCGATAATCCTCCCCCATGGAAATCATTACCTTTCTGATCGACTTTATTTTGCACGTGGACAAGCACCTGGAGGTGTTTGTGCAGAGCTACGGCATGTGGGTCTATGCCTTGCTGTTCCTGATCATCTTCGTGGAGACTGGCTTGGTGATCATGCCGTTTTTGCCCGGCGACTCCTTGCTATTTGTCGTTGGGGCCTTGTGTGGCGCCGGCATGATGAGTTTTCCGCTGGCCTGCGGGGTGTTGATCACCGCCGCCATCCTGGGTGACCAATGCAACTACACCATTGGGCGCTACCTGGGTCCGAAAGTATTCAAGTGGGAAAACTCCCGGCTGTTCAATAAATCCGCGTTCGACCGGGCACACGATTTTTACGAACGTTATGGGGGCATCACCATCATCCTGGCCCGTTTCATGCCATTTTTGCGCACCTTTGCGCCATTTGTCGCCGGTGTGGCAGCCATGGGCCGCGTCAAGTTCACAGGGTACAACGTGGTCGGCGCCTTGATTTGGGTCTTGAGTATTTGCACGGCGGGCTACTTCTTGGGCAGTATTCCCTGGGT
>JBBKVN010000084.1:0-11808 GCA_037968455.1 Rhodoferax sp. | reverse complement strand
AAAACCGCCATGGATAGCATCGCCATGCCGCCGGGCTACAGCTACAAGTTCAGCGGCTCCACCAAAGACATGGCTGAGGCGTTTGGCTACGCCGTGTCGGCCCTGGTGCTGGCGGTGGTGTTCATTTATATGATTCTGGCCAGCCAGTTCAAGAGCTTTCTGCAACCACTGGCGCTCATGACGGCGCTGCCATTGACACTAATTGGTGTCGTTTTGGCCCTGATGATGTTCAATTCCACGCTGTCACTGTTCTCGGTCATCGGGGTGGTCATGTTGATGGGCTTGGTCACCAAGAACGCCATTTTGCTGGTGGACTTTGCCATCCGCGCCCGCGAAGACGGCATGGAACGCCATGAAGCCCTGCTGCTGGCGGCCAAAGTGCGACTGCGCCCCATTCTGATGACCACATTGGCCATGATTTTCGGCATGTTGCCACTGGCCCTGGCGCTGACTGAAGGCTCAGAAATGCGCGCTCCCATGGGGCAGGCGGTCATTGGCGGCGTGATTACCTCGTCGTTGTTGACGCTGGTGGTGGTGCCAGTGGTGTACTGCTATATGGATGACCTGGCGCAATGGTTGCGCCGTCACTGGGGTAGCGACAGGCCCGCCGGTTAAAATTTTACAGAATCAGTTACCATACCCCCCGGAGTACCACAATGAATTTTGAACAAGCGCGCTTCAATATGATCGAACAGCAGATTCGTCCGTGGGACGTGCTGGACGCCGATGTGCTGCAACTTCTGGCTGTGATCAAGCGCGAAGACTTCGTGCCCTTGGCCCACAAGGTGCTGGCCTTTGCTGACCTGGAAATTCCGCTGGGCCACGGCCAATCCATGCTGCCTCCCCGCGTTGAGGCCCGCATGCTGCAAGACGCAGCCATTCAAAAAACCGACAACGTGCTGGAAATCGGGGCAGGTTCGGGCTACATGGCTGCCTTGCTGGCCCACCAGGCGCACCGCGTGATTTCTCTGGAAATCAACCCCGATCTGGCAAAAATGGCCCGCGAGAACCTGCAAAAGGCCGGTATCACCAACGCCGAAGTACGCCAGTTTGACGGATCAAAAGGCGTGTCTGCCGAGAGCCCGTTTGACGTGATCTTCTTGAGTGGCTCCGTGGCCGAGGTGCCACCTGCCCTGCTTTCGCAGCTAAAAGTGGGTGGCCGCCTGGTCGCCATCGTGGGGGACGAACCCGTCATGCGTGCCACCGTGGTGACTCGCTCCAGCGACACCGACTTCAAGACTACGCAGCCTTGGGACACCGTGGCTCAACGCCTGCAAAACTTCCCGGAACCCGAGCGTTTCACGTTTTAAACCATGATCACCCAAATCAGACCCTCCCAACTTGCGGCCTGGCTGGACTCGGTCCGGGAGCATGGCGAGCCGTTGGTGCTGGACGTGCGGGAGCCCTCCGAATTGCGGGTGGCCAGCGTGACCGCCGACGGATTCACCCTGCGCACCATCCCCATGGGCGTGATTCCACCCCGTTTGAATGAGCTGGACCCGGCGCAGCCTGTGGCCTGCCTGTGCCATCACGGGGCGCGCAGCATGCAAGTCGCGTCCTTCCTGAAAGCCCAGGGCTTTGAGCATGTGGCCAACATTGCTGGCGGCATTCATGCCTGGTCTGCCGAGCTGGACCCCAAGGTTCCCGTCTACTGATCTCCTCCTCGATTTACCGCTGACTGTCACCGCTTGCCCAAATCAACCATTCCCTCAAGGCCCACCATGACTTCTTATCGCCTGCTGCCTCTGTTCCTCGCGCTTGGCGCCGCTTTCAGTACGGCAGCTCAATCGCAAAGTTTGGTCGATTTGTACGAGTCGGCGCGTGGTTTTGATGCGAGCTACCAGTCGGCCAAGTCGCAATACACGGCGACCATGGCCAAGGCCGATCAAGCCAAAGCCGCGATATTGCCAACCGTGGGTCTGTCGGCGGGAATATCGCGCACCAACCTGGAAAACACCCTGTCCGCCACGCGGGCCTATGGCACACAACAGGTCACGCTCAGTGCGTCGCAACCGCTGTACCGGCCGGTGAACCAGGCCTCTTACGAGCAAGGCATGCGCCAGGTGGACTTGGCCCAGGCACAACTGTTAGCGGCTGACCAGGACCTGATCGTCCGGGTCAGTCAAACCTACTTCGACGTGCTGGCGTCCCACGACAGCCTGAATTTCGTCAAGGCGCAAAAGGCCGCCGTGGCGGAACAACTGGCGTCTGCCAAACGCAACTTTGAAGTGGGAACCTCGACCATCACCGACAGCCGCGAGGCGCAAGCCCGTTTTGATCTGGGTACCGCCCAGGAAATCGCGGCGGAAAACGACTTGCGCATCAAAAAACTGGCGCTGGACCAGCTAGTGGGCAAGGCGAATGCTCAACCCAAAGCACTGGCCCAACCGCTGAGCCTGCCTGCGCTCGCGCCCAATGACGTGAATGCCTGGGTGACACAGGCCGAAGGCGGTCACCCGGTGATTCAGCAAACCCAGATCGCGCTGGATGTGGCTGAGCTTGAGACGAAAAAAGCCAAAGCCGGCCACAAACCCACACTGGACGTGACCGCTGGCTACAACGTGACCCAAAACGACGGCTCATCGAGCGTGGCGTCTGATTACCGCACCAATGCCGCCAGTGTTGGCCTGTCCTTCAACATGCCCTTGTTTGCGGGCTATGCCATTCAGAACCGCGTCAAGGAAACCTTGGCACTTGAGGACAAGGCCCGCAATGACCTGGAAGGTGCCCGCCGCGCCGTCGGCCAGGGCACTCGCACGGCCTTCTTTGGCGTGCTGTCTGGCCAAGGCCAGGTCAAGGCATTGGAAGCTGCGGAGGCGTCCAGCCAAAGCGCGCTGGATGCCAACAAGCTGGGTTACCAGGTCGGTGTACGCATCAACATTGACGTGCTGAACGCGCAAAGCCAGTTGTTCCAGACCAAGCGTGATCTGGCCAAGGCGCGCTATGACGTATTGGTGGGTGGGTTGAAATTGCGCCAGGCCAATGGCACGCTCAAGGCCGACGACTTACAAACCGTGAACGCCTTGCTGATCAAGTAAGACGGCGACTGCCGTCACGGTTTTCTCAAGCGCACCCCGGTGGGTGCGCGACAAGCCCAGGGCGGCCAGTGTCATGGTGGCTTGATCGGTCGGGTTGCCCAACAAGTCACCGGCCTTGGTCACCGCCTCCGACAGGTCCGCCACTCGTTTTGCCGCCCCCGCAGCTTGCGCCAAATCAGCCGCTTGCAAGAAATTGAAGGTATGTGGCCCCATGATCACCGGGCAGCCACAGGCGGCCGCCTCAATCAGGTTCTGTCCGCCCAGCGGCTCAAAGCTTCCGCCCAACAAGGCCACATCGGACAGGCCGTAATACATCGGCATCTCGCCCAGCGAGTCGCCCAGCCAAATTGTGTTCAGCGGGTCGACAGCCGGCGGTCCGTCTTGCCAACTGCTGCGCCGCGACACGCTGAAACCCTGCTGCTCAATCAGCGCCGCCACCACCTCAAAGCGCTGAGGGTGGCGTGGCACCACCATCCATTGAATGCTACTCGCTACTAAATTGGTAGCGCCTTGCGCTTGCTGCGCCTGCGCAAAAGCCCTAAAAGGCATTGAATCCCTCAAGGCTTTCAACCATTCGACTTCTTCGCCCTCGCGGGAACTGGTGAACAGCGCCACCGGCGACGCCGTGCGGGCCCGCCAGGCCCGCCCCGTCGCCAGCTTGGCCGCGTCCGGCGCCGCATCGAACTTGAGGTTGCCGAACACGCCTTGTACCGTGGCGCCCAACTGGCGAAGGCGATCTGCATCGGCCTCGGTTTGGGCCCAGACGGCACTCAATGCCGCCATCGCGGGCCGGGTCAGCCACCCCAGTCGAGCCGCCTGCCGGCGCGACTTCTCACTCATGCGGGCATTGGCCAGCACCAGCGGCACGCCGTTCTGCTGGCTCAGTGCAACCAGATTCGGCCACACCTCTGTTTCCATCAATATGCCCACGCTAGGATTGAAATGGGTCAAAAAGCGCTGCACCGCACCGGGCGTGTCCCACGGTTGCCAAACCTGTATATCGCCCGTTTTCAGGAGTGTCGCCCCTTCGGCCCGACCAGTGGCCGTGCCGTGGGTCAACAGCAAGCGCATGCCAGGCAGGCGCTGCCGCAGAGCGGTAATTAACAACGCCGCAGTTCGCGTCTCACCCAGCGAGACGGCGTGAATCCAGACGATCAGGTCCTGCCCACTTACCGGGGCCGAGGTGTAGTGGCCAAAGCGCTCCTCCACGGCCACGCCGTAACCGGGCTCCTGAACACTGCGCTTGCTCAGCTTGCGGTGCAAAAAGGGCCGGGCTATCCACAGCCCAAGGGAATAGAGAGCGCGCATCAGACGGGCTGGCGCACCACAGACACGCCCAACCAAGCCTGCCAAACCGCGTCGAGTGACGGCGCGGGGTTGGCAAACACGCTGCACTGCCGCTTCTGGCACGGTGCCACGGCCTTGCCGGCCGAGCCCGTGGGACCGGTGCGCCAGGCGGTGTCAAAGTTGTAGATTTGTACATGGGGCAAGTCCAGCGCCACGGCGATGTGGCTCAGGCCACTGTCCACACCAATCACGCCGGCACATCCGGCCAGTGCGTCCGTCAAGGCGTCCAAACCCAAGCGGGGCCAGACGGTGGCGTTGGACAGGCCCGCCGCAATCTCATGCGAGGTGGCCTCTTCCGCCGCGCTACCGTGCGGCAACACCACGCCGTAGCCTGCCTCATTGAGCCATTGGCCCAAGGCTTGCCAATGCGCCACCGGCCACTGTTTGTCAGCCCGCGACGTGCCATGCACCAAAGCGACGCATCCAAGGGGTGTGGCATGGCAGACTGCTTCACTATTGATAGCATCTTGCGCTTGTCCCGCCTGCGCTAGAAGTCCAAATGATGTCGAAGTGGGTGGCAAATACCCCAGCACACGGGCGCAGAGTTCGCGCGAACGCGCTACGGCGTGAATGTGCGGCGGCAGCGACACGGCCACATGCGCCACCCAACGCGCAGGGGCCTCAAAGCTGGAGCCTTCGGTCTGATTTGCCAAGCCATATCGCCGCCCGCCCGGCGCCAAGCGGGCCAACCAAGCTACCAGCGCGGACTTGGTCAAGCCCTGCAAATCAATCACCGCGTCATACGCCTGCGCCTGCAGTTCGAGCTTGAACGCGGCCCAAGCAGCGCGGGTGGCAGGCGCCAGCGGCCTCTTGCGCCAGCTCCGCAGCTCACACTCAATCACGCGGTGAACTCCGTCGCAGCGGCGCACCAGCGGTGCGAAACCGCGCTCCACCACCCAGTCAATCTCCGCCTCAGGATGGGCCAGGCGAATGTCCTGCACCGCCGGCATGGCGTGCACCACATCGCCCAGCGACGAGAGTTTGACGATCAAAATCCGCATGCGTGGGCGATCAGTGCGCCGCTTCGTCCAGCGTCGCGTCCGGCTTGACCGTGCGCAGCAGCGCCAGCATCTCGGCTTCAATGCGGTGCAACGCCTCGGGCGTGTGACCCTCAAACCGCAGCACCAGCACGGGTGTGGTGTTCGAGGCACGAATCAGGCCAAAACCATCCGGCCAGTCCACCCGCAAACCGTCAATGGTGGTCAACTCGGCAGGCGCGGCGAAACTCGCGCTGGCAACCAACTGCTCCACCAGGCCATGAGGTTCGCCCTCGGCGCACTTCACGTTCAACTCGGGTGTGGAGAAGCTGGTGGGCAGGCCGTTGAGCACCACATTGCCGTCGGGTGACTGGCTCAAAATCTCCAGCAATCGGGCGCCTGCGTAGGTGCCGTCATCAAAACCGTACCAACGCTCCTTGAAGAAGATGTGGCCGCTCATCTCACCGCCCAGCGGCGCGCCAATCTCTTTCATCTTGGCTTTGATCAGCGAATGGCCGGTTTTGTACATCAGCGGCACACCACCTGCCTGCGCGATGTCGGGCGCCAGACGCTGCGAACATTTCACGTCAAAGAGAATCGAACCGCCGGGCACGCGCTTGAGCACGTCGCGCGCAAACAGCATCATCTGGCGGTCTGGGTAAATGATATTGCCCTCTTTGGTGACGATGCCCAGGCGGTCGCCGTCGCCATCAAACGCCAGGCCAATCTCGGCGTCGCTGGCTTGCAGTGCGGCAATCAGGTCACGCAGGTTTTCGGGTTTGCTGGGGTCTGGGTGGTGGTTGGGGAAGTTGCCGTCCACCTCGCTGAACAGCTCTGTGACCTCACAACCCAGGGCGCGCAAAATCGCCGGGGCCGAGGCGCCCGCAATGCCATTGCCCGAATCGACCACAATTTTCATGGGACGAGACAATTTGATGCCGCCCACAATGCGGGCCTGGTAGTCGGCCAGTACGTCCACGGTACGAACCGAGCCGCCGTCTTGCAGCGACCAGGTTTCGCTCTCCATCATGGCGCGCAAGGTCTGGATTTCATCGCCGTAAATGGCGCGTCCGGCCATCACCATCTTGAAGCCGTTGTAGTCCTTCGGGTTGTGACTGCCCGTCACCTGAATCCCACTGGTGCACAGGGTATTCGCCGCAAAGTACAACATGGGCGTGGTGGCCATGCCAATGTCGATCACCTCCAGGCCCGCCGCCACCAAACCGCGCATCAAGGCCGCACTCAAGCCCGCGCCACTCAAGCGACCATCACGACCCACAGCCACCATGGTCTCGCCTTCCCGGCGGGCCACCGTGCCAAAGGCGCGCCCCAAGGCTTCGGCCATGGGTTCGTTGATGGTGCTCGGCACGATGCCTCGAATGTCGTAGGCCTTGAAAATGGATGCGGAGAGTTGCATGGCGGGTTCCCTGATTGGTTTGAATTTGATTTTCTCACTCAATTGTAGGGGTCGATGTCATCAGGACCATGTCCGAAAACGGCTAGTCCAGGCCTTGTTTTGTCTTGATAGCAGCCTATCATTGGCCTCATGAGCCTCTCTCAAAGCGCACCCCAAGACGACGCCTGCTACCTCGCCCTGAAAGCAAAAGACGCGCGGTTTGACGGCTGCTTCTTCACCGGCGTCACCTCCACCGGCATTTACTGCCGTCCGGTCTGCCGGGTGCGCACGCCCAAGCGGGAGAACTGTCGTTTTTTCAACCTGGCTGCGCAAGCCGAAGATGCCGGGTTTCGACCCTGCCTGCGATGCCGCCCGGAAATTGCGCCTCGCCTGCCCCATAACGGCGCCGGACTCGACGCGGCGATGTGGTCCACGCAGGACGCCTCCCACATTCTTGCCGGACAGGCCGCGCAGCTGCTGGATTCGCCTGAGGGTTGGGGTGATTTGCCGCCCAGCGCGTTGCGACTGGCCCAGCGGCTGGGCGTGAGTGACCGGCATTTGCGCCGCATTTTCGAGGCCCGCTTCGGAATCTCTCCGCTTCAATACCTGCAAACCCGGCGCCTGCTGAGCGCCAAGCAATGGTTGACCGACACCGGCCTGCCCGTCAATCAAATCGCCAAACTGAGCGGATTTGCGAGTGTGCGCCGCTTCAATGCTGCCTTTGCCGAACACTACAAACTCAACCCCAGCGCCTTGCGCCGGGACAGCAGCGCCACCAGGCCCAACACCCCGCGCGCGGGTTTGCAGCTCAAACTGGCCTACCGCCCGCCCTATGACGTGGCCGCCATGTTGCAATTTTTTGCCACCCGCCAGATCGCGGGCGTGGAACAAGTTCACCCGAGTGGCAGCGCCCCCAGTTTGGCTCGCACGATCTCCATTCAACAGGGCGACACCTTTCGTTCAGGCTGGATTCACGCTGTTTTTCACGTCGATCGCTGCCGCATCCAGCTGGAGGTGAGTGACTCGCTGCATGAGGTCCTGCCGCAATTGCTGGCTCGCGCCCGGGCCCTGCTGGATGTGGACGCCGATCCCCACGCCATCAATGAGCGCCTGCTCAGCCACTTTCCCGAGACCGATGGCTTGCGGGTGCCCGGCACGCTCGATGGCTTTGAGCTGGCCGTGCGCGCCATTTTGGGCCAGCAAATCTCCGTGGCAGCGGCCCGCACCTTGAGTACCCGCCTGGTGAACCGGTTTGGAGCCCCCCTCGTCACGCCCTTTCCCGCCTTGACCCATTTGTTTCCTTCAGCCGCCGCCCTGGCCAGCGCCAGCGGCGACGAATTGGGTGGCTTGGGGATCGTCAAACAACGCCAGACCGCCATTCAGGCGCTGGCCCGCGCCGTGGTGGACCAAAGCCTGCAACTGCACGCCGGTGCGGACCCGGTCAGCACCATCGCCACCCTTAAATCCTTGCCCGGCGTGGGTGACTGGACCGCGCAGTACATCGCCATGCGGGCGCTGCGTTGGCCCGATGCCTTTCCGGCCGGGGACGTCGCACTGCAAAAAGCGTTGGGGGTCCAAGAGGGCCCGCAACCCGCCAAGGCGGCACTGGCCGCCTCCATGGTTTGGCAGCCCTGGCGCAGTTACGCGGTCATTCGCGCCTGGGCCAGTCTGGGCAAGAAGCCCACAGAAAAGTCGAATTTCACTATCAAATAAATAGCTGCCTGCGCTGACTGAATAAGCGCTGGGGCCACAAAAGGTCATAAAAATGAATTTTCCACCGCAAACCGTTCAATCCAGTTTCGAAAGCCCTTTAGGGCGCATCACCCTGGCCGCCACCAACGATGCTTTGGTCGGCGTGTTCTTCGACCAACAGGCCCACATGCCGGAGGTCCACCAGTGGCCGGTGGCTGACAAACACCCCGTCCTCCAACAAGCGCAGGCCGAGTTGACCGAGTATTTTGCCGGCCAGCGACGCACGTTTGATGTGCCGCTGGATCTCAGCAGCGGCACAGCGTTTCAACAAGCCGTATGGCAAGCACTGCTGGCCATTCCTTGTGCCGCAACCACCAGCTACGGCGCCATCAGCACGCAAATTGGCAACCCAGCCGCCGTGCGCGCGGTGGGCGGGGCGGTGGGCCGCAACCCGGTGAGTATCATCGTGCCCTGCCACCGCGTGATTGGGGCCAACGGCTCGCTCACGGGCTACGCGGGCGGCCTGCCCCGAAAAACCGCCTTGCTGCAACTGGAAGGCGCCGCGCCCAGCCTGTTCTCCGAATCCGAGTCCACATCGAGCTTATTTTGAATTCTCCTGCACCCTCCAAACCCTGGTTGATTGAATTTCTGCTGTTGGCCGCCCTTTGGGGTTCTTCCTTTCTCTTCATGCGCCTGGGCGCAAGTGAGTTTGGCGCCCTGCCCACTGCTGGCTTGCGGGTTGGCATTGCAGCCACGTTCTTGCTTCCCCTGCTGCTGTGGAAAGGCCTTGGCCCTCGGTTGCTGCAAAACTGGAAGAAAGTCTTTTTCATCGGCATGGTGAATTCCGGCATCCCGTTTGCCTGTTTTTCATTTGCGCTGCTGTCCATCAGCACAGGACTGTCCGCCATTCTGAACGCCACCGTGCCCATGTTTGGCGCCCTCGTTGCTTGGGTCTGGCTCAAGGACCGTCCCCATCATTGGCGCATTCTGGGCTTGATCGTTGGTTTCGTGGGCGTAGCTTTGTTGGCGTGGGACAAAGCGAGCTTCACTCCCAACGCCTCAGGCGGGTCCACAGGCTGGGCCGTGCTTGCCTGTTTGTTGGCCGGTCTGTGTTACGGCATCGCAGCCAGCTACACCAAACGCTACCTCACCGGCATGCCCTCTTTGGTCACCGCCACCGGCAGCCAACTGGGTGCGACGATCGGACTTGCGCTGCCGACGCTCTGGTTTTGGCCACAGGCCACACCCAGTGCGGGTGCGTGGGTGGCCATGCTGGCAGTCGGCGTACTCTGCACCGGCGTCGCCTACATCCTCTATTTCCGGCTGATCGAAAACGTCGGCCCGGCGCGCTCGCTCACCGTGACCTTTGTGGTGCCTGTTTTCGCCGTGATGTATGGGGTCGTCTTACTTGGTGAAACCGTGTCTCTGTGGATGGTGCTATGCGGCCTGATCATTGTGCTGGGAACGGCCCTGTCAGTCGGGCTGATTCCTCGGCAACGCCAGAAACTGGTTGCACATCGATCAACGCCCTGAACTCAGGGTTGGTCAAGGGTGCCAATCGATTGACCACAGGTACCAAAGTATCAAGCCCGGAATGACCACCGGCAGGGAAAGCCCCATAAACATCAGCAAAGTCATCAGAAACGTCTTGATATCGCTGATCCATAACTTGAACAGCTCGACGAGATCAACTTCCCAGAAGCTTGGTTTTTTCATGTGCGAACGATAACCGTTGACCCGCGAGCATGCAATGCATTCCACTGTCATATGCAGTTGACCTCGCCCGGACGTTGCCCTGTGTCAACTGCCAGGCCCACGGGTGCCAGGTTCGCCATCCCATCCCATCGCGCCGTCGCCAGCCGAATCGGATCAAACACACAATTTGAGGGCGACTACACCCCAGATGTACCCATCAACCCTACGCATGACCCGTATATGAGCCCCGATATGGTGCAGTGCACCACAAAGTGGGATACTAGGGTTTTCCCTAATACACATCAGCCCAATCGGGCCTACGTCATGTCATTCATTCAAACCATCACCCAGTCCTTGCGCCAAGCCGCAACCCATCTGTTCAACCAACCGTCCCAGCAGGACGCGCTGGAAAGCTATTTGGGTCAGTCCCAATCCCATTCCATCGCGGACCTTGAATACCGGGAGCGCCAGTGGCTGCGCGCACAGTCGACCGGCAATCCATTCGCGACCAGCTATTGAACCCGCGCCCTGCTGCGCACCCATTGCTCCAACTCACAAGGAAATTATCATGAAAGTTCTTTCATCCATCGCCGCGTTTGTTCTGTCGTTGTTCTCGACCTCCAAACCCACACTGAAATTTGCCACAGGCGAACGCGTGAACCACATTCGTCGCGGAACCATTGCGCGGACCGACGGCTACGTCATCGCCAACACCGACAGCGGTGTTTTGGTGGAATGGCCACGGGGTGGATTCAGCATGCTGCCCAACCACGAACTAACCATCATTGGTTAAATTCCCAACCCCGCCTGGCAAGTGCCACCGACAGCACGCCAGGCTGATTTGATTGTGCTTTGTTGAGGCATTCAAAAAAATCTCAGGCAAAGCAAAAAGCCGCTGCAAGTGATGAACTTGCAGCGGCTTTGCTTTTACTGGCGGAGTGGACGGGACTCGAACCCGCGACCCCCGGCGTGACAGGCCGGTATTCTAACCAACTGAACTACCACTCCTGGTAGTGGTAACGTTTGCTCTTTCGAGCCAAGCGGCCTTCCCTTTCGGGTTGGCTGTTACCAACTTGTGCTTCACTCATCAAGCGATGAATTTGGCGACCCCACGGGGATTCGAACCCCGGTACCTACCGTGAAAGGGTAGTGTCCTAGGCCTCTAGACGATGGGGTCTAAACCTTTTACGGACTTCCGTTAACTTGCAATGTTTTTCAGCATTGCTTCAAATTTTGGTGGAGATAAGCAGGATCGAACTGCTGACCTCTTGCATGCCATGCAAGCGCTCTCCCAGCTGAGCTATACCCCCGAAAATCACCTGCAATTCTTACGAACTGCCAAATATCAATCCAAGCAACTGCCTAGAAATAAAAAGCCGCTACGAAAACGATTCATAACGGCTCTCCCAATAATGGCGGAGTGGACGGGACTCGAACCCGCGACCCCCGGCGTGACAGGCCGGTATTCTAACCAACTGAACTACCACTCCTGGTAGTGGTAACGTTCGCTCTTTCGAGCCAAGCGGCCTTCCCTTTCGGGTTGGCTGTTACCAACTTGTGCTTCACTCATCAAGTGATGAATTTGGCGACCCCACGGGGATTCGAACCCCGGTACCTACCGTGAAAGGGTAGTGTCCTAGGCCTCTAGACGATGGGGTCTAAA
>JBBKVN010000083.1:0-7314 GCA_037968455.1 Rhodoferax sp. | reverse complement strand
GCAGGCAGGATAAGCGGAAACGCCTCTTTTTACTTCAGCCAGCCGCGTTTTCGGAAGTAGATCATCGGAATCACGGCACTGCCGACCATGACCGCCAAGGCGTAGGGGTAGCCCAACGCCCAGTCCAGTTCCGGCATGTATTTGAAGTTCATGCCGTACAGGCTGGCAATCAGAGTCGGGGGCAGCAGTGCCACGCTGGCCACCGAGAAAATCTTGATGATTTTGTTCTGGTTGATGTTGATGAAACCCACGGTCGCGTCCATCAAGAAGTTGATCTTGTCGAACAGGAACGCAGTGTGCGAGTCCAGTGAGTCAATGTCGCGCAGAATCTGGCGGGCATCTTCAAACTGGTCGCTGCTCAGTATTTTGCTGCGCATCATGAAGCTGACAGCACGGCGGGTGTCCATCGCGTTACGGCGAATACGACCGCTCATGTCTTCGTGCCGCGCAATGGCCCCCAATACCTCGCCGGCCATGGCGTCCGTCACGTCGCCGGAAAGCACTTTGCGGCTGACCTTCTCCAAGTCGTCGTAAATGTCTTCCAAAGTGTCGGCCGAGTATTCGGCGTCACCGTCAAACAATTTGAGCAGCACCTCTTTGGCGTCTTCAATGAAGCCCGGCGCCCGGCGCGCCCGCATGCGCAGAAGCCGAAACACAGGCACGTCTTCGTCGTGAATTGAGAACAGCACCCCTTTACTCTTGAGTTCAGGGTTGTCCAGATTCAGAATAAACGCGACCCGCACGGTGTGCGGTTGTGCGTCATCGGGGACTAAAAAGTCGCTCCGGATGTGCAGTTCGCCGTTTTCTTCCCGGTAGAAGCGGGCCGACTCTTCAATGTCCTCGTCCATCGCATCCGCCGGGATGGATAGTCCGTAGTACTGCATGATCCAGCGTTTCTCTTCCTGCGTGGGGGACTCCAGGTCCACCCAGATAGGCTTGAAGCGCGACAACTCTTCCAGCGATTCAATTTCTTCCTGGCACAGTCGCCCGTTGGCGAGCGTGAAAATATTGAGCATGAGGGACTCCCCTGGGTTACTGGCATCGGGCGGTTTGGGTTGGGTCGGCTTTCAACCCCGATGCAGCGAAGGGGGGTGAAAGCTAGCGACTGGGACTGGATTCCAAGGCGTAGTCTCCCGGTAAATGGAATGCGAAATTATCGCATTGCGGCCACGGCGGGCGACTTGAAAAAGTCGAGAAGCTGGGCTTTTTTAGCGTAGGCATCACTCTCGCCCATGGCGATCAGGGCCTGCACAAAATCGGGCTCGAAGAGCAGGTAGCTGGCCAAGGTCCCGCCGCCGCCGCGCAAGACGCCTAGGCCCGCCAGAGCGCGTCGGGTGGAGACGGGCAGGGCGCCCAGATGGGCTTGAGCCAGAGCGTCCAGCGACTGCGTGGGCTGAATCAACATAACGTCAATGCTTTTGTAGGGCAGGTCGTCCGCGGTGTTTTTTGGCAAGTTTTGGATGGTTTGGGTCACCCGATTGGTTTGCTCGACATCCGCCTGCAAGGTATCGTGGAACACGCTGGCCATGGTATGACCTGCAATACTGGCCAGCGTTGGGCCACGGGTGGCTCGGGGTGAGACACTTCCGGAAAAACCCGATCGTTCGGGTTGACCGACGCCCACAGCGAACACCTTTTGCGCGCCCAGATGGATAGCGGGTGACAGTGGGGAGACCTGTCGCATGGATCCATCCCCAAAAAATTCAGGGCGACCCTCCGCCATCAAACGGGTCGAGGGGAAAAGAAACGGAATGGCGCTGGAGGCCATAAGGTGTTCGGGTGAAATGACCTGAAGCTCTGCGCATCGGCCGGGCCGACTCCAACCCAAAAAACGGTCCGGGTGGGCGGTCTGGCAAAACGTGCGGTGGATGCCGCTGGTGTAGCTTGAGGCGGTGATCGCCAGCGCTTCAATGGTTCGCTCGCGCAGCGCCGCCTCAATGCCCGGCAGTGAGAGTGCGTGACACAGGGTGTCCATCAGCGGGCTGTTGTCAAGAATCGCGCCGTTGGCGCGAGCGTGCCGTGACAGGCTCCACGCCGCCAAATACTTGTTGAAGCGCGTCCACCGTGAAACATTGAGTTGATAGACGCCGGACGATCGCAACTCAAACCAGAACTGCGCCAGTTGCTCAAAGGCTGACAAACCCTGCGTTGCATACCCGGCCAGACACGCGGCGTTGATGGCCCCCGCCGAGGTGCCGACCAAAATTTGAAACGGAAATGCATTCGCCGGGACGATGGCTCGCTTGCCGAGAATCGCCCCCAACGCACGAAGCACGCCCACTTGGTAAGCCGTTCGTGCGCCGCCGCCCATGAGCACCAGTGCTGTGGCCGGCCGGGGGGAGCGAAGCAGGCTGGCGTGCAAGACGGTTTCTAGGCTCATTCCTCACATTGTGCAGGGTTTTTCGAGTCGCCGGCAAGGACAGAAATCAACCCTCTTCCCGATTGCGGTTTACCAATGAAAGTTGCTCAAATTTGCTGCGCTGCGTCATAAAAAGGCGTTGCAAATCCGGTGGATCGAAGGCATAGTGAATTCAACGTCAGTTTTTTCAACCCCGTAAGCAACAGGAGGCAATTTATGAACTTGACGATCAGCGGTCACCACCTCGAGGTCACTCCCGCCCTGCGTAGCTATGTCACGACCAAGCTAGATCGGATCACTCGGCACTTTGACCAGGTTGTGGACGTCAAAGTGTTATTGACGGTGGAAAAACAGAAAGAAAAAGACCGAAGACAACGTGCTGAGTGCAATATTCATGTCAAAGGATCTGACATGTTTGCAGAGAGTTCTCATGCTGACTTGTACGCCGCAGTTGACGACTTGGTCGACAAGCTAGACCGGCAAGTGGTTCGGCACAAAGATCGTTTGCAGGACCACCATCACGAAGCGCCCAAGCGCCTGATGTAAGCCACTTTAAATTTTAATTTGGATCAGCCGCTCAGGAATTGAGCGGTTTTTTTGTGCCCGCGAATGCTTGGGTGCATAATTCCCAACCATATATGAACCGTCTTGCCTCCATTCTGACCGCAGATCAAGTGCTCGCGCACGTTGATGCCACTAGCAAAAAGAGAGCTTTTGAAGAAGCTGGCTTGTTGTTCGAGAATCTCCATGGCCTGAGCCGTGCGCTGGTCACGGACAGTCTCTTTTCCCGTGAGCGCTTGGGGTCGACTGGTTTGGGTCATGGCGTTGCCATTCCTCATGGTCGTATCAAGGGGTTGAAGGCGCCGATGGCGGCGGTTTTCCAATTGGCACGCCCAATTAGCTTCGACGCACCGGACGAGCAACCGGTCAACCTGCTGATTTTTCTGCTGGTTCCTGAGGCGGCTACCCAAAAGCACTTGGAAATTTTGTCCGAAATCGCCGAAATGCTCAGCGACGCTGTCTTGCGTGAAAAACTGGTCGCCAGCGATGATGCGGCCCAGTTGCACGGTCTCATTGCCGGTTGGCAGTCAACCCAAGCGGTCTGAGTCCTTTGTCTCTGAGCTGATTCACTGGAGTTCATTTGAAGCCCAATGTGGTCAGTGCGGATGTCCTCTTTGAGGAATTTCGTGCCATCCTGAAGTGGGAGTGGGTGGCTGGCTTAGGTGCCTCAGAACGACGCTTCGACGAAGTGGCAGTGAGTGCCGCCACCTCAGGCGCTGACTTGGTCGGTTACCTCAACTACATCCACCCCTACCGCGTCCAAATTCTGGGTGAGCGTGAGATTGCTTACCTTGCCAACTCCACGCCCGAAGACTGTGCCCGGCGAATCTCCCGCATCGTCACGCTAGAGCCGCCTGTATTGGTGCTGGCCGATGGCAAAGTGGCGCCAGACGCCTTGTTGTCCATGTGCGAACGGGCTCAAATCCCGATGTTCGCGACCCGCGATTCATCCGCGTTCGTGATCGATGTGCTGCGTGCTTACCTGTCCAAGCATTTTGCGGACCGCAGCACGATGCATGGTGTTTTCATGGATATTCTGGGCTTGGGTGTCTTGATTACGGGCGAATCTGGGCTGGGGAAAAGTGAGCTCGGTTTGGAGTTGATTTCTCGCGGCAATGGCTTGGTGGCCGATGATGCGGTTGATCTCTTTCGCATCAATCAGGACACGATTGAGGGGCGCTGCCCCGATTTGCTGATGAATCTTCTGGAAGTGCGCGGTATCGGCTTGCTCGATATTCGCGGCATTTTTGGTGAGACTGCGGTTCGCAGGAAAATGCGCCTCAAGCTCATTGTTCACCTGGTGCGCCGCGAAACCATGGAACGGGAATACGAACGAATTCCCTATGAACCGCTCACTCAGGATGTGCTGGGCGTTCCGGTTCGCAAGGTTGTGATTCAGGTGGTCGCCGGCCGAAATATCGCGGTTTTGGTAGAGGCTGCGGTGCGCAACACCATTCTTCAGTTGCGCGGCATCGACACCTATCAGGAGTTTGTGGAGCGCCACCAGAAGGCCATGGGCGGCGGCGAGTAAGCTTTCTTCTGGCCTATGACGCTTGTTGGCGCGTGTTGACAGGCCGGTGAGGGCACTTTTCAGTCGTGCAGTGGGCGTACAGGCTCAAGGCGTGATCCGCAATCTTGAATCCCTTGGCTTTCGCCACCGCATTCTGACGCTTCTCAATCTCCGCATCGTAAAACTCTTCCACTTTGCCGCAGTCCAGGCAAACCAGATGGTCGTGGTGTTCACCTTCATTCAGCTCATAAACCGCCTTGCCGCTTTCAAAGTGGCTGCGGGACAGAATGTCCGCCTGCTCGAACTGAGCCAATACGCGGTACACCGTGGCCAGCCCAACATCGGAGCGATCATCCAGCAAGACGCGAAACACGTCTTCGGCCGTCATGTGGCGTTGGCCGCCTTTCTGGAAAATTTCCAGAATTTTCAACCGGGGCAGGGTGGCCTTCAGGCCCGTGCTTTTTAGTTCGTCGATGTTCGTCATGGGGTTTCTCTTTGTTGCCCGGAGGCAGGCGATGCCTCTCAGGTGCAACCAGTACAATGATCGATCATATCGCTACACCTCAACCCATGTCTGAACTTCAACGACTCTGTGCCCGTTTGTCCTTTCTCTTGGTGGTGAGTGCGGGCTTGGCAGCCTGCGGGAGTCTGAACTCTGCCAGTGGCAGCATTGCCAGCTTGGTGACACCCTACAAGATTGACATTGTTCAAGGCAACTTCGTGTCAAAGGAGCAGGCGGCAGCGCTTCAGCCGGGCATGAGCCGCACGGATGTGCGCAATATCTTGGGCACCCCGTTGCTGACCAGCGTTTTCCATGCGGATCGTTGGGACTATGTTTTCACTTTCAAACGCCAGGGCGTTGAGCCCCAGGCTCGCAAGGTCACCGTGTTTTTCAAGGGCGATGTTCTTGAGCGCGTTGAGGCCGACGCGTTGCCCACTGAGGCAGAGTTTGTGGCGTCTCTGGATTCGGGGCGCAAAGAACGCAAAGTGCCAGTTCTTGAGTTGTCCGAGGAAGATCTGAAAAAGCTGCCAACGCCCACCAAGGTGGTGGACGTCAAACCTCTCGCACCCCTGCCTGCTGGCTACCCTCCACTGGAACCCGCAAGCCGCTAAGCCGTGCTTGCCCCTTCATAGATTCATCATGACCAACAGAATTGCCATTGCGGGCGCATCCGGCCGCATGGGCCAAATGCTGATTGAGGCCGTCAGGGCTTCAGACGATTGTTTGTTGACCGGGGCACTGGATGTGGCGAGCAGCCCGGCGCTGGGTGCCGATGCCTCTGCCTTCCTCGGACATCAGAGCGGGGTGGCGATCACGGCCGACTTGGCGCTGGGACTCTCCAACGCCCAGGTACTCATTGACTTCACTCGCCCCGAGGGGACGCTGGCGCATTTGCGGGTGTGTCGTGAGCTGGGCGTCAATGCGGTCATTGGTACGACCGGCTTCAGCGACGAGCA
Organism: Rhodoferax sp.; assembly: GCA_037968455.1. Lineage (GTDB taxonomy): Bacteria > Pseudomonadota > Gammaproteobacteria > Burkholderiales > Burkholderiaceae_C > Rhodoferax. The sequence continues at coordinate 1,426 of JBBKVN010000083.1, read as the reverse complement.
GAAGGCGGAAATTGCGGCCGCAGCCCAAGACATCGCGATTGTGATGGCGCCCAATATGAGTGTTGGCGTCAACGTCACACTCAAGTTGCTGGAGATGGCGGCCAAGGCGCTGTCCACCGGCTATGACATCGAGATCATTGAAGCCCACCACCGCCACAAGGTGGATGCGCCGTCGGGCACCGCCTTGAAAATGGGTGAGGTCATTGCCGATGCGCTGGGGCGTGATCTGAAGGACTGCGCCGTGTATGCCCGTGAGGGTGTGACCGGCGAGCGTGACCCGTCATCCATCGGCTTTGCCACCATTCGGGGCGGCGACATTGTGGGCGACCATACCGTGCTGTTTGCTGGTACGGGTGAGCGCATTGAGATCAGTCACAAATCCTCCAGCCGCGCCACTTACGCGCAAGGTAGCCTGCGCGCGGCCCGTTTTTTGAGCACTCAAAAAACCGGTTTATTTGACATGTTCGATGTCCTCCAGTTGAAATGAATCTTGTCCACTTGCTGTCGCAGGGGGATGCAGTCAGCATGTCGGTCGTGCTGCTGTTATTGCTCATGTCGGTCGGCAGTTGGGTGGTAATTTTGTGGAAGTCTTGGTTGCTGCGTCGCGCCAGCCAGGATGTCTTGCGCTGTATCGCGGCATTTTGGCAGTCATCGTCGGTTGAATCGGCCTTGCAACAATTCAAAGCGTTTGACCGGGAGGCATTGCTCACGCCCATGGTGCTGGCCACGCAGACGGACGCGCCGGGCACGCTCGCGGCGGTGGGTGACCGGGCACAGCAGTTGACCCGGGTGCTGCGCGACGCACTTCATCTCTCCCTGGCCAAGCTGCAGTATGGTCAGGTGTTGTTGGCCACGGTGGGGTCAACGGCGCCATTCGTGGGCTTGCTTGGGACGGTTTGGGGCATTTACCATGCCCTGATTGGCATTGCGAATGAAGGCCAGGTGTCCATTGACAAGATTTCCGGTCCCGTTGGCGAGTCACTCATCATGACGGCGGCCGGGTTGGCCGTGGCGATTCCTGCGGTGCTGGCTTACAACGTGCTGGGGCGCGCGATTGGCCGCTTGGAAGCAGAATTAGAGGGCTTTGCGCGGGACTTGCGTGAACTGGCCGTGAGTCAAACTCACTTGCCCGCCTGAGCGCCGACGGTTGCCCCATGTCATTTGGTCGTCTTGAACGCACACCGGGTTCGCAGCCCATGAGCGAAATCAATATGACGCCCCTGATCGATGTCATGTTGGTGCTGCTGGTGATTTTCATCATCACAGCGCCCTTGCTCACGAGCTCCATCAAACTGGATTTGCCCAAGTCAGACGCCCCGGCCGTGGCGGGCGCACCCTCCGCAGTGACTTTGGTGGTGGACGTGTCCGGCCAGGTGTATTTGGATGACCACTCTTTGTCGTTGGACGCACTCAGCCTGCGCCTCAT
>JBBKVN010000082.1:0-3829 GCA_037968455.1 Rhodoferax sp. | reverse complement strand
AGCACAAGCTGGGCATCGTGCAAGCGCTGCAGGCCAACGGCAATGTGGTGGCCATGACGGGCGACGGCGTCAACGACGCCCCGGCTTTGAAGGCCGCCGACATCGGTGTGGCGATGGGCGTGGCAGGCACCGAGGTGACCAAGGAAGCGGCCCGCATGATCCTGGCCGACGATCACTTCGCCACCATCGTGCTGGCGGTGCGCGAAGGGCGCGGCGTGCTCGACAACATCCGCAAGTTCCTGCGCTACCTGCTGTCGTCGAACCTGGCCGAGGTGCTGACGGTGTTTGTCGGCGTGGTCGGGGCGGGTGTCATCGGACTGAAGGCCACGGCCACCGGCTCGGGTGGGGCAATGGTGCTGCCGCTGCTGGCCACGCCGATCCTGTGGCTCAACCTGATCACCGACACCGGGCCCGCGCTGGCCATGGGCGTGGACCCGATCGCCGACGACGTGATGGCGCGCAAGCCGCGCCCGCGCAGCCAGCGCATCATCGATGCCCGCATGGGGCTGGGCGTGCTTGAGGGCGGCGTCGTGATGGCGGCACTGACCCTTTTGACGCTGGACCTGTTCCTGCCCGGCGGGCTGATCGAGCCGGTGGACGTCTGGCTGGGCGCCGGCCCGCACGGCGTGGATCTGGCGCGCACCGCCGCCTTCACGGTGCTGGTGTTGACGCAACTGTTCAACTGCTTCAACGCGCGCTCGGAATCGGTATCCGCGTTCCGGGCAGCGTTCTCGAACCGATGGCTGTGGGCCGCGGTGGCCTTGTCGGCAGCATTGCAAGTGGCAGTCGTGCACCTGCCATTCCTGAACCTCGCCTTCGGCACCGTCCCGCTCTCGGCAGGCCAGTGGTGCGTGTGCGTGGCGATGGCCAGCGGCGTGCTCTGGTTCAGCGAAGGGCGAAAGCTGGTGCGACGACTCCGGAGCCGGCGGGCGCCTGCGCCGCCTGGGCAGTGAGATGGCAGAAGGCGACACGCGTGCTTTCGAGATGGTCAATGCACATCGCTTTCGAGCCGTCGGCTGGCACGCCAATCGCGAAACAGTTTCACCCCGATCGGGATCAGGGTCAGGCCTCCCAGCGCCAACACGGAAAACAGAACCCGTCTGGTTTGGCCGGTTCCCATCTCGCTGCCAAAGTGCGCAAGCAGGAAGCTCGTCGGTGCGATGCCTGCCAAGGTCGCGATGGCGAAGCGCCAGAACGACAACACCGTCAGACCAGCGGCATAGCTGACGATGTCAAACGAAATGAACGGCAGGATACGGCTGACAAAAACAATGCCCATCAGTGCGTTCTGGGAACCGACCAAGCCAACAGACAGGCGGTTGCCAAACCACCGGTGCACGGTTTCGAAGCCGACAAAACGGCTGATGGCGAACGCGGCCACCGCGCCGGCTTCGGCGCCCAGCAAAACATACAGGGTGCCCCAGCCGTGTCCATAGGCGGCGCCGGCAGCCAAGGCAATGGGCGCGCTCGGGATCGGACTGATCAATATCGCCAGCATCATCAGCCCGATGATCGCGGCCGGACCCCACGCGCCCATTTGTATGACTTGCGCATGGAGTGCACCGGGATCCAGGATCGTCATCAGCGTACCGCTCTCATGCAACAACCAATACACGCCGGCAAGCAGACTCAACAAGAGAGCACCTGAGAACAGCTTCGATCGAATTTTCATGTCATGCTTGGTGTATTGGCTCGGGGGTCAAGTCTCTGTCTGACATGGTAGGACATCGCTGGCTTCTTTGCCGACCGCACAAGGGTCGCGCGGCGCGTCCACGCCCTGCCAGTCCAGGGTTCGGGTTTTCGCGTCAAGAAGCCAACACTTCGGTCAGGGCCAGTCATTTTTAAGTTAAAGCACTATAGGTCGGCGCCGTGGCCGGAAACATCAGCTATCACGCCATTTCCGGACACTGCTGAATTCCAACCAACACCGGCACGAATTAAAAATGAGATTGGAGCGTGGGCTATGTCACGGGACAGATGAGGCGCGGCGCCCATGACTGAAAGCTCAAGGACCGCAGTGAAGCCGGTAGTGTCTGCAAGACACATAGGGCTTTACCGGTTCACCGGCGCTGGATGAAGACTATGGGATTCCCATTCTGTCGCGCAGCTCAGGAGGGAGCAAAGCCTGAAGCGAGTGCACCTGGCGTTCCAGCTCCTCAATGCGGTTCAGGTTTCCGAGCAAAATGGCGACGGTAAAAATGTCCAGATCAAAATCAACACGCATTTTGGAAGCGGTACGCAAAGGTACCACCCAGTGCGCACTGAAAGCGCGTTGCGGGTTGCTGGGCGCGACCGGCACCAGCGCGCAATAGTCGACCAGCTCATCGAGTTCAGCCTCGCTCATGCCACAGCAGTCCGACAGTTCGGCCAAAGAGATCGTTTCCCGGGTGTCGAGCCAGCGCCATTCGACTTGTTCTTGGGTCATGTCATGTTCTCCTTGGGTGCGACCTTGCGCGGATTGAAGTGTGAAATGCGGGCCAGCTCCATATACAGAGCACGCTCCGGATCAGTCAGTGTGGTGGGCACGTCGATGTGAATGATGGCGTAGATGTCGCTGCTGCCTTCGGCCAAGCCGCGCCCACGCAGGCGCAGTTTGCGGCCCGAGCGAGTGCCCGCGGGGACGGTGAGCAATACCGGGCCGGCCAGTGTGGGGACTTCTACCTCCGCGCCCAAAGCGGCCTCCCATGGGGCCAGCGCCAAGTCAAAGTACAGATCCAGACCGTCCGGACGGAATACGGCATGGCGTGCCAACGCAATGTGCAAGTAAATATCACCGTCGGGTGCACCGTTGTGCCCCTTGCCGCCTTTTCCACGCAGGCGCAGCTTCTGATCCTGTCGCACACCTGGCGGAATGGTGACCTCCAACGTGCGCTCACCGGCGCCATCTGCCAGAGTTAAATTCACGGTCGAACCGCGACGGGCATCCGCCAAGGTAATGGTGACCGCGCTTTCATAGTCTCGACCCTTTTGTGGCATGGACGCGGATGCGGCTCCCCGTTGCCCGCGACCCAATGACGCCAGTAAATCCGCCAAGTCAAGGTCATCAAAGGCGGATCCGCCCGCAGAGAAGTCCTGCCGCCACTGTGGAGGTGGCGCAAATTCAGTGCCTGCCTGAGGGTGCCCCAGCTCGTCGTAAGCGGCGCGCTTGGCGGTGTCTTTTAGCGTGGCGTACGCTTCGGCCACTTCCTTGAAGCGGACTTCGGAATCCGGGGCTTTGGACATGTCCGGGTGGTGAGTGCGTGCCAGTTTTCGGTAGGCCTTCTTGATCTGATCCAGATCGGCGTCGCGCGATACGCCCAGCGTTTCGTAATAGTCTTTGTATTTCATAGTACGTTGCTCTCAGTTCAAGCAGTGGTGCCGAAGAGCGAACCGACCCCTGCGGTGATTGCCAGGGCGCCCGCCACCAACCCGGCCACACCGACGATCAAGAGGCCACTGCGGCTGACACTGGCTGCAGCCACGCCCATCAACAAACCAGCGCTAGAAACAACGCCATCATTGGCGCCAAGCACGGTAGCATGTAGCGAACCCACACGATCCGTGCAGTGATGTTCCTTGTGGTTTCGGGACGATCTCATGGTGCAGACTGGGTCGCCGGCGATCCGCTCAGGCTGCCGTCCTGGCTTTGGGCTTTGCAGAATGACGCTCTCGTTTACTTCTTTCCCCGTATTGCCGTGCTTAATCAGCCCACACTGGTCCATCTTGATGAGTCTCATACGTGATCAATGGGTTTTTTGAGGCAGCAGTTTTTCTTCAAGATGGCATCGATGTTTGTTTTGGCCGTGCTCATTGAGATTACCGGTTGCAAGGTGTTCTTGTTAGCGACAAC
>JBBKVN010000081.1:0-10439 GCA_037968455.1 Rhodoferax sp. | reverse complement strand
TGACCGATGGGGACAGGCTTGGTAAACAAGCCAGCTTTGATGGCGTTGTAGATGGAGGCGTGACTGCGGTGCCCGGTTTCAGCCTTGACGGCTGGCATTCTGAAAATTGACATTGAAAGTCCCTATCTGGCGTTGTATGCCGTTGTTGCGATAGGGAAATTAGACCTTTTTGTTGCTATTAAATATATAGCATCAAGCCAGCTGAGTAACTACTTCGCCAGCTGAGTAATTACTTCTCCAGTTAAATTTTGTTTCACCTCTTTTTCCCATTTTCGACACCAACGAGCGATTACTTCTGAACTATCCAGGCTTGGAAATTTATCGCGCATATCGCGTGCAAATGCTGCTTTGCCTTTGTAACGACTAGGCTCCTTTTGCCATTCATTCCAACATTCCTGCACTGTCGACTTGTCCTTTTGTTTAGGACTATTGCTCAACATTGAAAGTGCTCCCGACAAAGCAACGGCGCCAATAGACCCCTCGTTATAAAATGACTGAAGCGTCGCCGCACAACGCCCTAGTTGGTACGTTGCCCTACCGTACGCATCGACAGCACTAATTAAGTTATTGCTTCCCATATGTCGATTGCATTCTGCCGAGAATGCCCCCGTCATTAAAATTGCATATCGGCACTCCATGACGACTGTCGAAGCTGGTCTACCAAAAAATTTCCGACCTAACAGATCTCGGAAAAGTGGATTCATTTCTGAGGGAAGGTCCACCGCTTGTGTGCCATTGAGCAAGGCCTTTCCCAACAAATCCAATGCCGGACGGCCCTCTTCCTCAAATACCGCAAATGCTGCTTCGAACTCGTCAGTTCCATCTGTACTGAAGAGTCCTGTGTAATATTCTGCAACTTGGGCATTGACAAAAACCAGCATTTCGAAAATGGCGTTGGACAACTGGTCGCTAAATTCTTTAGAGTCAATTTGATTCATTTTTTACCTCATAGACGCACGAAAAAAACACCGCCGCCGACTCAGGGTATCCCAGTTTTCACCATCGACGATCAGCCGATAGCTAGGCGTGGCTTAAAACTGTTTTACGCTGCCGTGGTGCGTAGCTGGATCACATCAGCGCCCGCCACCAGCTTGTCGATATGGTCGGCATACCATTGCAGTGCAACTGCCACCGGGTGTTCATATTTGGCTTGGTTGTAGCTAGCCCGTGTCACGTCTTTTTCTTTGTGCGCCAGAATGGCCTCCACCACGTCCGAATCAATCCCGGTGGCGTGTTTATGCTCATTCAATATGGTTGATGCCGTGCTGCGCAGCCCGTGGGGTTTGAAATCAGCAGGGATGCTGCCGGATGCTTTGAGCCTTGCAAACAGGTGGTTTAAGGCCACCTCCGCCATTGGCAAAGACAGTTTTTGCACTGACGGGAAAACCCATTCAGACTCGCCTGATAGGTACTTGGCCTTTTCCAGCAGCGCCAGCGCCTGCCGCGATAAGTAAACGGTGTGGGGTTGTGGCATTTTCATAAACCCATTCGCGCCAACGGTGCGCCCCGGAATAGTCCAGGTTTTCGCCTTCATGTCGATATGCGCCCAGCGTGCTTTGCAGACGTTGTCTTTGCGAACCACTGTCAGCAGTAGAAACTCCACTGCCAGCCGCGTGCCGTGGTGGGCATTGCAAGTTCTGACGGCCTCTAGAAACCCGTGAATCTCTGACGCCTTCAATGGTGGGTAATGTGTCGCCGGGGGCTTGTCAATCAAGCCTTTCATGGGGGTTGCCGGGTTGTAAGTCACCAGCAGCTTTTGCCCTGCATATTGGTAAACGCGGTCAATGATGGCCCGAATGTTGTTGGCCTTGGTGGGTGTGTTGCGCATGGATTCCAGCAACTTCAACACGTCACGGGCATGGACTTCACCCAAGGGGATTGCACCCATGGCGGGGAAAACATCATTCACCATCCAGCCCATATTCTGCTTTTGCGTGCGTGCCGTGGCCTGCGCCAGCTTTTCGGCAAACCAAAGACGGGTGAATGACTCGAATGTTTCCGCCTGCGCAGTGATGGCAATGGCCTCTATCTTGTCGAGTTGCTTTTTCCGGGCAGGGTCTATGCCGGTCGCCAGCATCACCCGCATGGCTTCGTGCACATCACGCGCCGCCTTGATGCCGATTGCCGGGAAAGCGCCGATCGTCACCTTGGTTCGTTTCCCATCAAACCCGTAGGAGTAGCGCCATACCTTTGCCCCACTCACCAGCACTTCAATCAATAGCCCGCCACCGTCTGCCAGCGGATAAGGCTTGTCCTTTGGCTTCGCTGCGTGAATCTTCTTGTCTGAAAGCTTGTAGTTCACTGTACGAGGTAATTGAGCCATGATTGAGCCATAAGTTTGTGATTTACTAAAATTTGAGCCATATCGCACTCCACATGGCTCAAACAGGTTTAGCAGTCCTTGTATTGCATTGTATTCAGATAACAAAAAACCCCAAGCAAATCAATCACTTGGGGCTTCGTGTTGTCGGCCTCTAGCGGCCTTTGTACGCTATCACATATTGTCAATCATGACCTGACCAAAGCCGGAACAGCTGACTTGCGTGGCGCCATCCATCAAACGCGCGAAGTCGTAAGTCACTTTCTTGCTGTTGATGGACTTCTTCATGGAGCTGATGATGAGGTCTGCTGCCTCGGTCCAGCCCATGTGGCGCAGCATCATCTCGGCCGAGAGAATCTCGGAGCCGGGGTTGACGTAGTCTTTGCCCGCGTACTTGGGCGCTGTGCCGTGAGTCGCTTCAAAACAGGCCACCGAATCCGACAAGTTCGCACCAGGTGCAATACCAATGCCGCCCACTTGCGCGGCCAAGGCGTCAGACACGTAGTCGCCATTTAGGTTCAACGTAGCAATAACGCTGTATTCGGCGGGACGCAACAAGATTTGCTGCAGGAACGCATCAGCGATGCTGTCCTTCACGATGATGTCCTTGCCCGTTTTCGGATTCTTGAACTTGCACCAAGGTCCACCGTCAATCAACTCAGCACCAAACTCTTTTTGAGCCAAGGCATAAGCCCAATCTCGGAAGCCACCTTCGGTGTACTTCATGATGTTGCCCTTGTGAACAATGGTCAGGCTGGGCTTGTCGTTGTCAATGGTGTATTGCAAAGCCTTGCGCACCAAACGCTCCGTGCCTTCACGTGACACGGGCTTGACGCCAATGCCGGAGGTGTTGGGGAAACGAATCTTGGTGACGCCCATTTCCTCTTGCAGAAACTTGATCAGCTTTTTGGCCTTGTCGGACTCGGCCTCGAACTCAATGCCCGCATAAATGTCTTCCGAGTTTTCGCGGAAGATGACCATATTGGTCTTGTGAGGCTCTTTGACCGGGCTGGGCACGCCGTCAAAGTACTGGATGGGGCGCAGGCAAACGTACAGGTCAAGTTCCTGACGCAACGCCACGTTCAGGGAGCGAATGCCGCCACCGACCGGGGTCGTCAACGGGCCTTTGATGGACACCACATATTCGCGCAGGGCCTGCAGGGTCTCTTCCGGCAACCAGACGTCAGGGCCGTAGACGTTGGTGGATTTCTCACCCGCGAACACTTCCATCCAATGAATTTTTTTCTGGCCCGCGTAGGCTTTGGCCACGGCAGCATCGACCACCTTGAGCATCACGGGCGTGATGTCCGCCCCGGTACCATCGCCTTCGATAAAGGGAATGATCGGCTGGTCTGGCACCGTGAGTGACATGTCGGCGTTGACGGTGATTTTTTGGCCTTCTGAGGGCACCTTGATGTGTTGGTACATGTAGCAAAGTCTCCGTGATGTGGTTCGGTCTGCGCATTGTCAATGCCGAAGTTGCCCGCAAAAAGCAAGCTGGACAAGGCTACTTGACGCAAAAAATATTTTAGAGCCAAAAGATGGCCCTTAACTGTCGCGTTGGCAAGCCCGTCCCACGGGTGCCCCCCAATCGCATGATGTACAGCAACATTTACGAATAGAGCACCCAAACCTGCGGCGCAGTCCCGCCAACACCTGAGTGCCCGCAGTCCGGCCTTTTTTGCGCCAAAATCGGGGGATGAAACTCCTCGCCATCGCCCTGCTCGGTCTGAGCGCCTCGTTCACAACCTTCAGCCAGACCGCCAACGCACCCCAAATGGATTTGCCTCGCGTCAAGCTGTCGGCGGGCATGCACCTGATCGACACCCAGGTCGCACATACCAATGAGCAGCGTCAGATTGGACTGATGCACCGTCCCAGCATGCCGCAAACCGAAGGCATGTTGTTCGTCTTTGATGAACCGGCAACACAGTGTTTCTGGATGAAAAACACACTGCTGCCATTGACCGCCGCATTTGTGGCAGACGATGGCCTCATCGTGAACCTGGCCGACATGACGCCGCAAACCACGGACTCACATTGCTCGACACAACCGGTTCGCTTTGTTTTGGAAATGAACCAGGGCTGGTTCGCCAAGAAGGGCCTCAAAGCCGGATCAAAACTGGGCGGCGCCCCGTTTAGCGCCAAATAAAGTATCTCAACCACTTCTTTTTTAATAGCGGCTTACGCATACCGGGCCAGCGTTAAAGCCGCAATTGGCACAAAAAAAGCCACCGAAACTCGGTGGCTTTTTTCACGCCTCAGGCGTTCGCTGATCAGGCGAAATTGGTTTCGGCAAAGCCCCAGTTCACCAGTTTGTCGAGGTAAGTCTCAACAAACTTGGGACGGGCATTGCGGTAGTCGATGTAGTAGGCATGCTCCCACACGTCCACTGTCAGCAAGGCTTTGTCAGCGCTGGTCAATGGTGTGCCGGCAGCGCCGGTGTTGACGATGTCCACCGAGCCGTCGGGCTTCTTGACCAACCAGGTCCAGCCAGAGCCGAAGTTGCCCACGGCGGACTTGACGAAGGCTTCCTTGAATGCCGCGTAAGAACCCCACTTGGCATTGATGGCCGTGGCCAACGCGCCGGTAGGCTCGCCGCCGCCGCTTGGCTTCATGCAATTCCAGAAAAAGGTGTGGTTCCAAATTTGCGCGGAATTGTTGTAGATGCCACCGCTGGATTTTTTGACAATCTCTTCCAGAGACATGGACTCGAACTCAGTGCCTTTTTGCAGGTTGTTCAAGTTGACCACGTACGCGTTGTGGTGCTTGCCATGGTGAAACTCCAGGGCTTCCTGGGAGTAATGAGGCGCCAAAGCGTCAATGGCGAAAGGCAGAGCTGGCAGGGTATGTTCCATGAGGTCCTCTTGAGTTTGTTGTGTTGAACAACGATTGTAGAAACTTTAGCTAGTTGGGTCCGGTCACCCGCAAATCAACCGCGCCGTCGGAAAGGGTGGCCCGCACCGCCTGGCCCGGCGCGGTTTGCAACACGCTGCCAATGGTGTCGCCCTGAGCGGTACTGAGCCACGCATAGCCGCGTTGCAGCACCAGACTGGGGTCAAGCAGGCCCAGTCGCAAGGCCGCGCGCTGTATGCGATCATCCTGGCGCTGCTGACCCCGGGTGAGCGCGGTGGGCAACGCCGACTGCACCCCGTCCAGCGTCTGCCGTTCCTGCCGCAAAACATGGCGGGCAGACAACTGCAGGCACTGGGCTGCAGATGCCAAGCGTCCATGCTGTCGTGCCATCAAGGCAGACGGGCGCCCAATGCGGGCGGCCGCCACATCCAATCGCTGACTTTGTTGGTCTAAATGGCGCAGTACGGTGTCATCCAGGCGTTGGGCCGCGCGATCCAGCGCGTTCAGCCAGACATCGCGCGGTTGGGACACCAGTTCGGCCGCAGCCGTTGGCGTGGGCGCACGCAAATCGGCAACAAAGTCGGCAATAGTAAAGTCGGTTTCATGTCCCACACCGCACACCAGTGGCACTGGGCTGAGCGCTACCGTGCGCGCCAACTGCTCGTCATTGAAAGCCCACAGGTCCTCCATCGAACCGCCACCCCGCACCAAAATGATCACATCAATCACCGGTGCGCCCGCGCTCTTGCTCCCCCACTTCTTGGGTATCAAATCAGGCTCAAGCGCCCTACTTTCCTGCGCCAGGCGATATAAATTTGATAGCGCCGATATAAGTTCACGCGGTGCCTGTACCCCCTGCACCGAGGCAGGTGCCACCACCACGGGAATGTGAGGCACACGCCGCTGCAAAGCGGTCATCACATCATGCAGGGCGGCTGCCCCCAGGGACGTGACCACACCGATGCCACGCGGCATCACGGGCAGCGGGCGTTTTCGCGCCGGGTCAAACAATCCCTCGCCTTCCAGCTTGGCTTTGAGTTTGAGGAACTGCTCAAACAAGGCGCCCTGCCCAGCCCGGCTCATGCTCTCGACAATCAACTGCAAATCGCCCCGAGGCTCGTACACACCCAGGCGACCCCGCACCTCCACCAGCTCACCATCACGCGGCGCAAAGTCAAGCGACACCGCGGCCCGTCGAAACATGGCGCAGCGCAGCTGGCCACTTTCATCTTTCAGCGAGAAATAGCAGTGTCCGCTGGCCGCCCGCGAGAAACCCGAGATTTCGCCCCGCACCGTGACCGGATTGAAGCGCGCTTCCAGCGCATCAGCAATAGCGCGACACAGCGCCCCCACGGGCCAGACCCGCGCTTCTGGCAAGAGCAAAGGGCGCTCAAGCATGGACACATCCCCCATTCAAATGACGTGATACGTGAACTATTCCACAGAAGGCGGGCGCCCCGCCGGGTGCCAGCGGGAGAGCTTGACAAGACAGTAGCGTCGTGAAGCGTGTTGATTTCATTGTGTTTTCTGCTGCCTCATTTGTAATCAATCTGTTACAAGCCCCTATTGGCGCGGCCTGTGGGCACTTGCTCACCCAGTTCTTCACAAAGTTATCCACAGTTTTTGTGGGCGAATCGGCCAACTTCGAGGAGTCGTCGACATGGCGTTGAGGCCGGCAAGTGGGCCGCCCAAAGGAAAAACTCGGTAGTCCATAATTGCAGGGCTTTTCATCTGCGCGGAGATTCACTTTGTTTTCAATCATACAAGCGGCGGGTTGGCCGATCTGGCCGCTGATTGCCTGCTCCATTCTGGGCTTGGCACTCGTCATCGAGCGCTTCGTCAGCCTCAAAACCATCAAAATTGCACCGGCTCAACTGCTCGATGAGGTCTTGACCGTCTCCCGCACCGCCGTGCCGGCGCCGGACGTCGTGACTCAATTGGAGAAAAATTCGATGATGGGCGAGGTCCTGGCCAGTGGTTTGAGAACCCTGAACCACAACCCACGCTGCAGCGAAGAAGAGCTTCGCTCTGCCATGGAAAGTTCCGGTCGTCTGGTGGCGCATCGTCTGGAGCGCTACCTGAGCACGCTGGCGACCATCGCTTCGGCCGCCCCGCTCATGGGCCTGTTCGGCACCGTGGTCGGCATGATCGAAATTTTTGGCTCGCAGGCCCCGACCGGTGGCGGTGCTGGCGGTAACCCGGCCCAGTTGGCGCATGGCATTTCAATCGCGCTGTACAACACGGCGTTTGGGTTGATGGTGGCTATTCCTGCCCTGATTTTCTGGCGTTACTTTCGGGGTCGGGTGGATGCCTACCTGCTCACACTGGAACTAGCCTCTGAGCGCCTGGCCCGTCACCTCAACACACTGAGAAAGTAATGCGATTCCGGACCCGCTCCCGTTCGGGCGATGAGCCTGAAATCAACCTGATTCCTTTCATTGACGTGCTGCTGGTGGTACTCATCTTTTTGATGCTGTCCACCACCTACAGCAAGTTCACCGAGCTGCAATTGAAGCTGCCCGTGGCCGACGCCGACGCCCAGCGCGATTACCCCAAAGAAGTGTTCGTCACGGTCACATCCGAAGGCAGCTACGCCGTCAATAAGGTCCCGGTGGAGGGTCGTGGGCCGGAGGCGCTCGCCGCTGCGTTGACTGCCGGCGCGAAAGCAGGCAGCGAGTCCGTTGTGATCATCAACGCCGACGCCAATGCCAAACACCAAGCCGTCATCACCGTGATGGAGGCGGCGCGGCGGGCGGGCATGAACCAAATCACCTTCGCCACCCAGTCGTCGACCCAGGCCGGGTCAAAGTAATTTCATGGCGATCGCCCAGCCCAAGGCATGGCAACAGGCCTTGACGCAGGCCTGGCTTCGCAAAGGGGCGCTGGCCTGGAGCCTCTGGCCAATTTCCCTGCTCTATGGCGCACTGATCCGGCTTCGCCAAAGTCTCTACACATTCGGCTGGCTCCGTACCGAACACCTGCAGGTGCCGGTCATCGTGGTCGGCAACGTGATCGCTGGCGGATCGGGCAAAACCCCGGTGGTGATGGCCCTGGTTCAGCATCTCCAATCCAAAGGCATCCGCGTCGGCGTGATCTCACGCGGCTATGGCCGCCTCACCCAAGATTGCCGGGAAGTGACCTCGGGCAGCGCGGTGGCCGACGTAGGCGATGAGCCCGCACTCATTCAACGTGCCACCCAGGCCCCGGTCTTTGTGGCGGCTCGCCGCGTAGAGGCCGCCCAACACCTGCTGACCCGCTACCCTGACACCCAAGTCCTAGTGTGTGACGACGGCTTGCAACACCTGGCCTTGCACCGAGAACTTGAAATTTGCGTATTTGACGACCGAGGCGTTGGCAACGGATTTTTGCTACCCGCCGGACCACTGCGGGAAGCTTGGCCACGCTCCGTTGACTGGGTGCTCCACACCGGGTCCAAGCCGGCATTTGCAGGCTTCACAGCCCAGCGTACCTTGAGCACAACCGCAATCGGTGCGGACGGGCAAACCATCGAGCTGGCTGAGTTGCAAGCGGCGGGACCTGACAAACCACTGCTGGCCGTCGCCGCCATCGCCAAACCGGATGACTTTTTCGCCATGTTGCGCGCGCAAGGTTTGCCCCTGTCGCAGACGCTGGCCCTCCCAGACCATTACTCTTTTGATAGCTGGTCACGCAATGAACACCAGGGCTACCAGGTGATTTGCACCGAAAAAGATGCCGTGAAACTGTGGCAACACCAACCGGACGCGCTCGCCGTCCCGTTAGTGCTCACCTTGGCCCCAGAACTGCTGAAGCAGCTGGACGCCCGCCTGATCGACCTGATCCCCCCTCTTTGAACCCACCGCTATCATTGCGCCATGGACACACGCCTACTTGAACTATTGGTTTGCCCCGTCACCAAAGGGCCACTCACTTATGACCGCGAGAAGCAAGAGCTGATCTCCCGCAGCGCCCGCCTGGCCTACCCCGTGCGCGACGGCATCCCCGTGCTGTTGGAGAACGAAGCCCGCACACTCACCGACGAGGAACTCGGGCTTTGAGCATCGTTATCCTGATCCCGGCCCGCTTGGCCTCAAGCCGTCTGCCCAACAAGCCGCTGGCTGACATCGCGGGCGCGCCCATGGTGGTACGCGTGGCGCAACGTGTGCAGGGATTGAGTATTCAGGGCGAGGTGATTCGCGTGGTGGTGGCGGGTGACAGCCCGGACATCATCCAAGCCTGTGGCGACCACGGCGTGGCAGCCGTACTGACGCGCTCCGACCATCCCTCGGGCAGTGACCGTCTGGCGGAGGCCTGCCAGTTGCTTGGCTTGGACAACGACGATATCGTGGTCAACGTGCAAGGTGATGAGCCGCTGATCGATCCCGAGCTGGTGCTGGCCGTGGCCGAATTGCTTGCCCAAACCCCGGGCGCCAGCATGAGCACCGCGGCCCATGCTATCGACAACTTTGCCGACTACGCCAACCCAAACGTGGTCAAGGTGGTGCTCGACGCCCGCGGTATCGCCCTCTATTTCAGTCGCGCGATGATCCCTTTTGAGCGCGACCGGCCCAACACCTTGCCCAACCCGCCACCCCTGCGCCACATCGGTATTTATGGCTATCGCGTGGGTTTTTTGCGTCAGTTTCCCCAGTTGCCTCAAGCGCCCATGGAAGTCTCTGAATCGCTGGAGCAATTGCGGGCCCTGTGGCACGGGCATCGCATCGCGGTGCATACCGCCAGCCAAGCTCCGGGCCCCGGCGTGGACACCCCGGAAGATCTCCAACGAGTCCGCCTGCTTTTCCTACCATAAAGGGCGGGTCATGTAAGCTGCCTAGAAGCTGACACATGCTATTCTTCGCGGAAACGACGCATCGTTGCGGGCCTGCCAAACAGGCCCCACTTGCGGCCCAATTTTCAATAATCTCCCGAGGACACACATGAAATTGATCCTATTGGGCGCCCCCGGCGCCGGCAAAGGCACGCAGGCCACCTTCATCTGCCAAAAATACGGCATTCCGCAGATCTCAACAGGTGACATGTTGCGTGCCGCGGTGAAGGCTGGCACGCCACTGGGCATCGAAGCCAAAAAAATCATGGACACCGGTGGCTTGGTCAGTGATGAATTGATCATTAATCTGGTCAAGGAGCGTATTGCGCAGGCCGATTGTGCGGATGGTTTCCTGTTTGATGGCTTTCCACGCACCCTGCCCCAGGCCGATGCCATGAAGGCGGCCGGCGTGGATCTGGATTTTGTGCTGGAAATCGATGTGCCGTTTGAGGCCAT
>JBBKVN010000080.1:0-11718 GCA_037968455.1 Rhodoferax sp. | reverse complement strand
GCCGTCAATCTGGACGAAGGCGATTACTTGATTGGCGCTGCCATCACGGACGGCAAGCACGACGTGATGCTGTTCTCCGATGGCGGCAAAGCCGTGCGCTTTAACGAGGACGAGGTCACCGCCCACGGTCGCCAGTCCCGCGGCGTCAAAGGCATGAATCTGGAAGAAGGCCAGAGCGTCATCGCGATGCTGGTGGCTGAAGACGAAGCTCAAAGTGTGTTGACGGCAACCGAAAACGGCTACGGAAAACGCACCAACATCACCGAATACACCCGCCACGGACGGGGCACGAAGGGGATGATTGCGATTCAACAAAGTGAGCGCAATGGCAAAGTTGTTGCCGCAACTCTGGTGCATGCGGACGATGAGATCATGTTGATCACCGATAAGGGCGTGCTTGTGCGTACGCGGGTCAGCGAGATTCGCGAGTTGGGCCGTGCTACACAAGGTGTCACTTTGATCGGCCTTGATGAAGGCTCCAAGCTCAGCGGTTTGCAGCGAATTGTCGAGAACGACGCCAATCCGGTGGTCGACGAGAGCGTCGCTGACGGTGAGTCATCCGTTGATGACGCGGATGATACCGTCTAGATGCTATTGTTTTGATAGCTTTTTGCGCAGGTGACGTAAGGGCTAGACGACGTTTTTACTTATATCCAGATGACTAGACCTTTTAACTTCTCCGCCGGCCCTGCTGTGATGCCTGAAGAGGTGTTACGCCAAGCCGCCGAAGAGATGCTGGACTGGCACGGCAGCGGCATGAGTGTGATGGAGATGAGTCACCGTGGCAAAGAGTTCATCTCTATTTACGAGCAGGCCGAGGCGGATTTGCGGGAGTTGCTGGCCGTTCCGCCGGAGTTCAAAATTCTGTTCATGCAAGGCGGCGGACTGGCTGAAAATGCCATCGTGCCGCTGAACCTTTCACGCGGCGGCGCAATTGATTTGGTCCTGACCGGCAGCTGGAGCCAAAAATCACTGAAGGAGGCGGGGAAGTATTGCTCTGTCCATTTGGCCGCCAGTAATGCGTCGACGGCGCACACCAGCCTGCCTGATCCCGGTTCATGGCAGTTGAATGCCGACGCTGCCTATGTGCACATCTGCACCAATGAAACCGTAGATGGGGTGGAGTTTCACACCTTGCCTGACTTGAAGGCACTGGGCAGCAAGGCCCCTCTGGTCATCGATTTCTCTTCGCATGTCGCCTCGCGCCCCGTGGACTGGTCCCGAGTCGGGCTCGCGTTTGGTGGTGCCCAAAAGAATCTGGGTCCGGCCGGACTGACGCTGGTGGTTGTGCGGGAAGATCTTCTTGGGCATGCGCTGGCGGCGTGTCCCAGTGCCTTCAACTACCACATGGTGGCTGACAACCAGTCCATGTTTAATACGCCTCCTACCTACGCGATCTATATGGCTGGATTGGTATTCAAATGGCTCAAACGCCAGGGAGGTATCCCTGCCCTGGAGGCCCGTAATATCGCCAAGGCTGAATTGCTGTACAGCGCGATTGATGGCTCTCAGTTTTATGTCAATAAGGTCCATCCAGATTGCCGGTCACGTATGAATATACCTTTCTACCTGCGTGACGAAGGCCTGAATGACGCATTTCTTTCGGGTGCCCGCGACCGAAGATTGCTACAGCTGAAGGGCCACAAATCGGTAGGCGGCATGCGTGCCAGTCTGTACAACGCGATGCCGATGGACGGCGTTCAGGCGCTGGTCGACTATCTTCGGGAATTTGAGAAAAAAAACGCTTGAAGCATGACCAACTTACCATCCAAATTTCCTGATTTAGCGGACCTTCGGGTTCAAATTGACGGCATCGATCGACAACTGCTTTCGCTCCTCAATCAACGGGCTTTAGTGGCGGAGCAGGTGGGCGAAGTCAAAAAGCGGGAGGGCACTGCTTTTTTCCGGCCTGACCGGGTGGCGCAAGTCATCGACAAAATTCAGACGGCCAATCCTGGTCCATTGAAGAACTCCCATGTCACCGCGATCTGGCGCGAAATCATGTCGGCTTGCCTTGCGCTTGAAGCGCCACAACGCGTCGCTGTACTGGGTCCTGCAGGCACCTTTTGTGAGCAAGCGGCAGTGGAGTTTTTTGGTGGCGCGGCGGACTTGATCTACTGCGCCAATTTTGATGAGGTATTTCATGCGACCGCGGCCGGAAGCGCGCAGTATGGTGTCGTGGGTGTCGAAAACTCGACCGAAGGGGTCGTCACCCGTTCGCTCGATCTGTTTTTGCACACCCCTACACACGTCGTGGGTGAGGTTAGCCTTCTGGTGCGACACAACCTCCTGCGGGTCAGCAATTCGCTGGATGGCATTGAGGTTGTGATGGCACATCCTCAGGCCCTGGCGCAGTGTCAGGCCTGGTTGTCGAAGCACCTTCCGCATGCGGAGCGTCGTCCCGTGTCCAGCAATGCCGAGGGGGCCAAACTTGCAACGACCAATCCGGCCTGGGCGGCACTGGCCAGCGACCGGGCGGCGACCCAGTTTGGTTTGCATATAGCCTCCCATGCCATTCAAGATGATGCCTACAACCGCACGCGGTTTGCGATCATCTGCCTGCCTCAAACACTGGGAACGCCACCGCCTTCTGACAACGATTGCACCGGCCTGATCGTGTCAGTCCCAAATCAGCCTGGCGCTGTGCATGATCTGTTGGTGCCTCTAAAGGCGAATGGGGTGTCTATGACCCGCTTTGAGTCACGCCCAGCCCGTACAGGTCAGTGGGAATACTATTTCTACATCGATATTCAGGGGCATCCGTCACAACCCCATGTTGCCAAGGCACTCAAAGAGTTGAGAAGTTTGTGCGCCTTCTACAAGGTGTTGGGTACCTACCCGGTCGTCAATTGATGCCGAACTTCCAAAGGAACCCCAATGTTTGAACAACTCGGGCTGATCGGATGCGGGCTGATGGGCGGCTCATTTGCCTTGGCCTTGAAGCGTGCTGGCCTGGTAAAGCGAGTGGTGGGCTACAGCAAATCACCGTCTACCACCGATCGTGCGCGTCAACTGGGGGTGATCGATATTGAGGCGCCTTCGGCCTTGCTGGCCGTCTCGGGTGCCGACATTGTGTTGATTGCGGTTCCCGTTGCCGCCACCGAGGCCACTTTCAAGGCCATCAAACACCTCGTGACGCCGCAAATGCTGGTCATGGATGTGGGCTCCACCAAAAGGGACGTGATAGACGCCGGTCGTCGCGCGCTGCGTGAGCAGGTGGGGTCGTTTGTCCCCGCTCACCCGATTGCAGGACGTGAGGTTTCTGGCGTTGAGCATGCCGATGCTGATCTTTATGTTGGCAAGCAAGTCATTCTTACCCCCATCGAGCGCACCTTGACGGTCCAGCTTCAAAAGGCGGTGGATGTCTGGTCGGCGTTGGGTTGCCGTGTGGTCAAAATGTCACCAGAAGCCCACGATGCGGCGTTTGCCGCGGTAAGTCATTTACCTCACCTCTTGTCGTTTGCCTTGATGAACGCCATCTCGGGTCAAAGTCATGGCAATGACTATTTGTCTTTGGCTGGTCCGGGATTCAGAGACTTCACACGCATCGCGGCGGGCGACCCCAAAGTATGGCGCGACATCATGCTGTCCAACCGAGAAGAGCTGTTGGCTCAGTCCAAAATATTTCAGCGCAATCTTCAGGCGCTCGAATTGATGATTACCAGTGGCAATGGAGATGCGCTGGAGGGCTTGATCGAACAGGCCAGTCTGACCCGAGCCAATTGGCGCATGTCCCAGAATCAAAAATAATGTTTTCTACGTCATTCCTCGACATTCCGGCACTTGACTGTGCGACAGGTAAGCTGGTCTTGCCTGGTTCCAAAAGCATTTCCAATCGACTGCTTTTGCTGGCGGCGTTGGCCGAAGGCACCACCACCCTTCACGATTTGCTCGACTCGGACGATACGCGGGTGATGCTGAATGCGCTGGCTTCCTTGGGCTGCGTGGTGCGTCAGCATGGCTCGACGGTAGAAATTGACGGAATGGCTGGACAGCTGCGCCACAAGGACGCCGATTTGTTTATGGGCAATGCGGGCACAGCCATTCGGCCACTCACGGCGGCATTGTCAGTATTGGGTGGCAATTTCAAACTGCACGGTGTGCCCCGCATGCACGAGCGCCCCATTGGCGACTTGGTGGATGCGCTGCGCCAGTTGGGCTGTCAAATTGACTATCAAGGACAAGCGGGTTATCCGCCGCTGTTGATCGGCAAACCCACTTTGACCATAGAGGCTCCCATTCGCGTGCGTGGTGATGTGTCCAGTCAATTTTTGACGGCACTGCTGATTGCATTGCCATTGGTGGCTGAGAAAAACATCGTGATTGAAGTTGTGGGCGAGCTGATTTCTCGCCCCTACATTGAAATCACCTTGAATCTTCTGGAGCGTTTTGGCGTCCATATCGCACGGGATGGCTGGCAACGATTCACTATTCCAGCTGGGTGCAAGCTTCGTTCGCCAGGAACGCTTTATGTGGAGGCGGATGCATCCTCTGCTAGTTATTTCATAGCGGTTGGTGCAATTGCATCATGGGGGAATGGGCAAAGTGGTGTTCGAATCGAAGGCGTGGGCTTGGATTCAATTCAGGGTGACATTCGCTTCATTGACGCCGCCCGATTGATGGGGGCTAATATTCTCGGTGGCCCCAATTGGCTCGAAATTACCCGCGGCGCATGGCCGTTGAAGGCCATTGACCTCGATTGCAATCACATCCCGGACGCAGCGATGACGCTGGCAGTCATGGCTTTGTATGCCGATGGGACGACCACCTTGCGCAATATTGCCAGCTGGCGCGTCAAGGAAACCGACCGGATTGCCGCCATGGCAACCGAATTGCGCAAGTTGGGCGCTACCGTGGAAGAGGGCGCTGATTTCATTCGGGTGACGCCGCCAGCCAGCGCGGCTGATTGGAAGGCCGCCAGCATTCATACCTATGACGACCATCGTGTTGCCATGTGCTTTTCACTCGCCGCATTCAATCCGGGTCGATTGCCGGTTCGAATTGAAGACCCGAAGTGCGTGGCCAAGACATATCCAGATTATTTTGAGGCCCTGTTTTCGCTGAGTCAGAGTTCGGCAGTTGATGTACCCGTGATTTGCGTGGATGGCCCTACGGCGTCCGGCAAAGGCACACTGGCCGCAGTGCTGGCCAAAGAACTCGGTTATCACTTCTTGGACTCCGGTTCACTGTACCGAGTCACTGCGTTGGCTGCACTGCAGAATGGGCTTGCACTGGACGCCTCGGCTGAGGATTCCATTGTCGAGTTGCTCAAATCTTTGGATATTCAATTCATTGATGGGCGAGTTTGGGTTGACGGGGCGGATGTGAGCGATGCCATTCGGACAGAGGAGGCCGGCATGAATGCCTCCAAAGTCTCTGTCTTTCCCAAAGTTCGTCACGCCCTTATCGATCTGCAGCACCGCTTTCGACGCTTGCCCGGCCTGGTGGCAGACGGGCGAGACATGGGAACCATCATCTTTCCGGATGCCTCGCTGAAGGTTTTCCTGACTGCAAGTGCCGAACGGCGGGCGGAGCGGCGCTATAAGCAGTTGATTTCAAAGGGTAATTCAGCTACACTTGCGGACCTTCGGGCTGACTTGGAAGCGCGCGACACGCGGGATTCATCCCGAATCATCGCTCCTCTCAAGCCCGCACAAGATGCCAAGCTACTAGATAACTCGGATTTGACGGTTGAAAAATCGCTTGAACTCGTGTTAAGTTGGTGGCAGGGCCAGCAGCCTTTCAAATCAGTTTGAACGGCTAAAAGCAGAAATTAAGCCTTCTGTATCGACCCACTCAAGTCCTCCCGCACAGCCCATGTGCATTGCTTGTGTGGTTCTTTTAACTAACCCCGCGGATTTATATCCGCACGAGAAAAATGTCCGAATCATTTGCAGCCCTATTTGAAGAGTCCCTAACGCGCACAGAAATGCGTCCGGGCGAAGTTATCACTGCTGAAGTGGTACGTATCGAGCACAGTTTTGTTGTGGTCAATGCTGGCCTGAAATCTGAAGCCTACGTGCCGCTTGAAGAATTCAAGAGTGACAAGGGCGAGATCGAAGTTCAAGTCGGTGACTTTGTTTCGGTGGCCATTGGTTCCATCGAAAACGGCTACGGCGACACCATTTTGTCCCGCGACACAGCCAAGCGTTTGGCTTCGTGGATGAGCTTGGAAAAAGCCCTGGAAACCGGCGAATTTGTGACTGGTACCACCAGCGGCAAAGTCAAGGGTGGCCTGACCGTTCTGGTCAATGGCATCCGCGCCTTCCTGCCTGGTTCATTGGTGGACACACGTCCTACCAAGGACCTCTCTCCGTACGAGAACAAGACCCTGGAATTCAAGGTTATCAAGCTCGATCGCAAGCGCAACAACGTGGTGTTGTCACGTCGTGCCGTGGTCGAAGCCAGCATGGGCGAAGAGCGCGCCAAGTTGATGCAAACCTTGAAAGAAGGCTCCGTGGTTCAAGGTGTTGTCAAGAACATCACCGAATACGGCGCATTCGTGGACTTGGGCGGTATCGACGGCCTGTTGCACATCACCGACATGGCTTGGCGCCGTGTGCGTCACCCATCTGAAGTGGTGACTGCTGGTCAGGAAATCACAGCCAAGATCCTGAAGTTTGACACCGAGAAAAACCGCGTGTCTCTGGGTCTGAAGCAAATGGGTGATGATCCTTGGATGGGCGTGAACCGCCGCTACCCACAGGGTACCCGCATGTTTGGCAAGATCACCAATATCGCTGACTACGGCGCATTTGTTGAACTCGAGCCAGGAATCGAAGGTTTGGTGCACGTGTCCGAAATGGACTGGACCAACAAGAACGTTGCTCCTTCGAAGATCGTTGCCTTGGGTGACGAAGTCGAAGTCAGGGTTCTGGAAATCGACGAAGACAAGCGTCGCATCTCCTTGGGCATGAAGCAGTGCAAGGCCAACCCATGGCAAGAGTTCGCTCAGAACACCAAGCGCGGCGACCGCGTGAAGGGCCCAATCAAGTCGATCACCGACTTCGGCGTGTTCGTGGGTCTGGCTGCCGGCATCGACGGCTTGGTTCACCTGTCTGATTTGTCTTGGAACGAGACGGGTGAAGCTGCTGTTCGTGAGTACAAAAAAGGCCAGGAAGTTGAAGCCCTGGTTTTGGCTGTGGACGTTGACCGCGAGCGTATCTCCTTGGGTATCAAGCAGTTGGATTCCGATCCATTCACGACTTTTGCCACGATCAATGACAAAGGCCAGATCGTGACCGGTAAGGTCAAGACTGTGGATGCCAAAGGCGCTGAAGTCGATCTGGGCGATGACATCATTGGCTACCTCCGTGCCAGCGAAATCTCCCGCGACCGTGTGGAAGATGCACGCAACGTGCTCAAGGAAGGTGACGAAGTCACGGCTGTGGTGGTCAATGTGGATCGCAAGACCCGCAACATCCAGTTGTCGATCAAGGCCAAAGACGCAGCTGACCAAAATGAAGCGATGTCTACTTTGAGCCAACAGTCTGCCCGCGAAAACGCTGGCACCACCAGCCTGGGCGCTTTGTTGCGCGCTAAACTGGACAACAACGAGAAGTAAAACCTCGTTGCAATGCCAGGCTTGATCTGGCATTCAAACACTGCGCCGATCGCGAAAGCGCTCGGCGCAGATTCATTTCTGGACAGCTAATTTGCCAATGACACAAACCAATGACGCGTTCTGATCTTGTTGAAGAGTTGGCGGCCCGTTTTAGCCAACTGACACACCGTGACGCGGAGTTTGCGGTCAAGGCGATTCTTGACGCAATGAATGACGCGCTCGTTCGTGGAAACCGAATTGAAATTCGGGGTTTTGGGAGTTTTTCGATCAATCATCGCCCGCCACGCATGGGAAGAAACCCTCGAAATGGTGAAAGTGTGGCGATTCCGGAAAAACGCGTTCCTCACTTCAAACCAGGCAAAGCCTTGCGCGAAGCGGTTGATCACCGAACAGCTCAGCTTGAACAAGACAAGCCGGTCTGATGGGTCCGTCTCGTTCGGTGTGGAACCTACCGGCCGTTAGAATCACGCTTCACTGGGAAGATCAATGAACAAGCTCATATGGCTGCTTAAGTGGATACTTAAGGCAGCCATTTTTTTTACCCTTTTCGCTTTCGCGTTGAACAATCAGCAAGTGACCACTGTGCACTTCTTTTTTGGCACGCGCTGGCACGCCCCTCAAGTCTTGGTGGTGTTGATTGTTTTTGCGATTGGTGTGGCCGTGGGCGCTCTGGGCATGGTGCCCCGATGGTGGAGAAATCGCCGGGTTGAGGGGCGTGCTGCGGCCAGTCCGGAACAATCCGCTCCGCCAAGCGCCTCTTCCACAGCTACCTTTCCGGCAATCCATGAGCTTTGATTTGAGCTGGATACTTTTGGGGCTTCCGTTTGCCTTTGCGCTGGGGTGGGTTGCCTCGCGCATGGATATTCGCCAGCTGCGCTTTGAGAACCAGCAGGCGCCCAAAGCCTACTTCAAAGGTTTGAACTTTTTGCTCAATGAGCAGCAAGACGAAGCCATTGATGCATTTATTGAGGCCGTTCAAAACGACCCTGATACCTCCGAATTGCATTTCGCGCTGGGTAATTTGTTTCGGCGTCGCGGTGAATATGAGCGCGCGGTTCGCGTCCATGAGCACCTTCTGTCCCGAGGGGACTTGAGTTTGATGGACCGTCAAAGAGCTCAACACGCCCTTGCGTTGGACTATCTGAAAGCGGGCTTGCTGGACCGCGCTGAAGCCGCCTTGCTCAAGCTGGAAGGTACCCCTTTTGAAGCCCAGGCACGCCTGTCGTTGCTGGCAAGTTATGAACGCAGCCGGGACTGGCCCCAGGCGGCATTGATTGCTCAAAAGCTGGACACATCCAAACAAGGGAATTTCCAAGGCCGTTTGGCCCACTATCTGTGTGAAAAAGCAGCGGCGTGTTTGGGTCGGGAGCAAATTGATGAGGCCTTGACCGCACTAACGGACGCTGTTGCAACGGCTCCTGACGCGGCCCGCCCTCGTCTTGATCTGGCGCGCCTTCTCAGCAATCAGGGAAACCCACAGGCCGCGTATGCCACCCTCGCTGCGGCAATTGACTCGTCGCCAGCCGCGATCCCTCTCATCGCCAGTCCACTGGCCGAATACGCCTTGAGTGCCGGTCAAACGACTGACGCCTTGCTTTTGCTCCACGCGAATTATGAGTTGGCGCCTTCGCTGGATGTATTGGATGCGATTGTGTTGCTTGAAGCGTCTGCACCTACGACATCACTGACCCCGCGCGACTGGTATGTTCGACATTTGGAGCGCGAACCCTCGCTGGTAGCTGCCGCCAAATGGATTGCCGGAGAAAAGCTGGAACATGAGCAGTTTCATCCGCAGGTACAACGCGCGTTGGACCATGCCGTCAAGCCGCTAACGCGGTACCGTTGCGCAGCATGTGGCTTTGAAGCAAAACAGCATTTTTGGCAATGCCCAGGATGCCAGACGTGGGACAGTTACCCCGCTCGGCGGGTAGAAGAGTTATGACAGAGACCATTGAATTCATGAACATTACCCGAGAAAAATTACACCGCTCCCGCGTTCTGGTCGTTGGTGACGTGATGCTGGATCGCTATTGGTATGGCGCAGTGGACCGAATCTCGCCAGAAGCCCCCGTGCCTGTGGTCCGCGTGACGCGCGAGGAAGAGCGCAATGGCGGTGCCGCCAACGTAGCCTATAACGTGGTGACCTTGGGAGCCCAGTCCTCTTTGCTTACCGTCGTCGGTGAAGACGAAGCCAGTCATAAGCTGGAGGCCTTGGTCGCTGGAACGGGCATTCGGACTTTCTTTGGGCGTGATCCTGAATTGAAGACCACCGTCAAGCTCAGGGTGATTGGACGGCAGCAGCAGTTGCTGCGAATGGACTTTGAGAACACGCCCAAAACAGAGGTACTCGCCACCCAAACGGCTCGGTTTGCCACGCTGCTGCCGGAGCATGACGCCGTCCTGTTCTCGGACTACGGAAAAGGAGGCTTGGCGCACGTCAGCGACATGATTGCTGGCGCGAGAGACGCCGGAAAAACCATACTGATCGACCCCAAGGGTTCAAACTTTTCGCGTTATAAAAATGCAAGTGTGATCACGCCCAACCGGGCTGAGCTTCAGCTTGTGATTGGGGCTTGGGAAGACGAAGAAAACTTGTTCGTCAAAGCTCAAAACCTGCGCGAGCAACTTGGCCTGGATGCATTGCTGCTCACTCGCAGCGAGGAGGGCATGACCTTGTTTGACGCTGAGGGGCAATTGACAGTAAGCGCCCAAGCGTTGGAGGTGTTTGACGTGACCGGCGCGGGAGATACCGTCATTGCTACTTTGGCCGCTCTGGTGGGCGCTGGTATGACGATGCGACAAGCCTTGCCTTGGGCGAACAAGGCGGGTGGATTGGTTGTTGGTAAATTTGGCACTGCCACAGTGTCGTATGAGGAGCTGTTTTCATGACCCGAGTCGTTGTAACCGGCGCCGCCGGCTTTATTGGCAGCAACATCATCAAAGGGTTGAATGCCCGCGGCATTGACGACATCATCGCCGTTGATGATTTGACGCAAGGTGACAAATTTCTCAATCTCTCCGACCTCAAGATTTCCGACTACGTGGACGCTAGTGTTTTTTACGAGCAGTTTGCGCAAGGCGGTTTTGGTCAGATTGAGGCTGTATTTCACGAGGGTGCTTGCAGCGACACGATGGAGACCAATGGCAAGTACATGATGGACAACAACTACACCCTGTCGTGTAGCTTGTTCCACTCTTGCCAGAAGCGAGGTGCTCGACTGCTTTATGCGTCAAGTGCGGCCACTTATGGCGGCTCCGACATCTTTCGGGAAGACCCCCTGTATGAGCGTCCGCTCAATGTCTACGGGTATTCCAAGTTGCTGTTTGACCAGCGCATGCGCCGGGACTGCGGCGCAAATTTTCAACGAGCGCACTCCGGGAAACTGGGGCAAGTGGTGGGGTTCAGATACTTCAACGTCTACGGACCGCGTGAGCAGCATAAAGGGCGCATGGCCAGCGTTGCGTTTCACCAGTTCAACCAATTTGTCAATGATGGCAAAGTCAAGTTGTTTGGCAGTTATGGTGGCTACGCACCTGGCGCGCAGATGCGCGACTTTGTGTTCATTGACGATGTCGTCGCGGTGAATCTTTGGTTCTTTGACCATCCCGCCCAGTCCGGCATTTTCAATCTGGGTACTGGCAAGGCCCAGCCTTTTAACGACGTCGCCACATCCGTTGTGAATGCGATGCGTGAACTCAAGGGTGAGGCTTCATTGTCACTTGACGCCACCGTTGAGGCTGGCCTGATTGACTACATTGCCTTCCCCGAGGCGCTTCGCGGCAAGTACCAGTGCTACACCCAGGCAGACATCACCGCCTTGCGGGCCGTCGGGTGCGACCATGTTTTCTTGGACGTGCAAGCGGGAGTCAAAAAATACATTCTGGAGATGGCTGGGTAAGTTTGAGCAAAGTGACAAAGTTCACAAAAGATCAGGCAATGGTCACCAAAATTCGCGCTTGATCGTCTTGAAAACCGTTATATTGAATTGCCATCAATAAATAATATCGATGGCTTTTATCAATCACGGGAGTTCGTTAATGTTCAAGAAAATCGCGACTTTTATCACCCTGTTTTCAGCTGTTGCTTGTTTTGCAGCCGTCGAGGTCAACAAGGCGGGTGCTGCCGATCTGGATAGCATCAAAGGAATTGGTCC